>JAATEU010000555.1 GCA_015655565.1 Clostridiales bacterium | reverse complement strand
TTGAATCTTTGCATTCATGTTTTGCATCTAATTTGCACATTTCCCTCTTCAAAGTAATAGCCACTACCCACCTAATGCAGAAGAAGGCGACATGGACAATTTAACTTATTGTAACTTTGTTTTTGTTCATTTGAATCATTTGCTTACCTCCATAAATTTATTGGAAACAACAGATGGAACCTATCTGGTTTTATATGCGGCAGCAGATGCATTTTTCTACTTTCTCCCGGTTATCCTTGGTTTTTCTGCAGGTGTGAAATTTAAAGCAAATCCATATATGTGTGCGGCAATCGGAGCTGCATTGTTATATCCGGACATTGTTGCTTTAAAGGATGCCGGAACAGCAATTACCTTTTTAAAACTTCCGGTTGTATTATACAGCTATGGTAATTCGGTATTTCCAATTATGGTATCTGCATGGGTTGCATCTAAGATCGAACATGCTGTTCAGGAAAAGCTGCCGGCTGCAATAAGGAATTTCTTTGTGCCGCTTATAACTATGATAATTGTTATTCCACTCTCTTTCCTTGTAATCGGACCGGTATTTACACAGATAAGTAATTTACTTGCGTCAGGCACAAGTGCGATTTACAGCTTCAGCCCGGTTTTGTCGGGAATATTGCTGGGGGCTTTCTGGCAGCTTGTCGTTATATTTGGATTACATTATGCATTTATTCCAATTTTAATTAACAATATTACAACCATGGGTAAAGATCCGATAAATGCAATCCTTTCCGTGACTGTATTTGCATTAGCCGGTGCGGCGCTTGGCTTTGCCGTGAAAGTAAAAAACAAGGAGAAGAAAGCGCTTGGCTTTTCCGCTTGTGTAACCGGCTTACTGGGAATTACCGAACCGATTATTTACGGTGTGGCATTGCCATATAGAAAACCATTTGCTATGGCGTTTATCGGCGGAGGAATTGCAGGTGCAATTACCGCAGCAATGGGAACGTGCATGTACGGATTTGGGGGCGGCGGTGTTTTCGCGGCACCAATGTTTTTAAATCCGGCCGGTGCGGATATCAGTATTGTTGCATATGGAATTTCTTCTGCAGTTGCATTTATCGTATCCGGTGTTCTTACCTTTTTGGTAATGAAAAAAGATATAAAATAAAAGGAAAGCAGAAGAAACAGAAAGACGTGAAAGAAAGATTTTGAAAGAGGTAAATATGATAAAAATCGAAGAGAATTTAGCACATAAATATAAAAACCATATTTTCCCCTTATTTTGGCAGCATGGTGAGGACAAAAATGCTTTGTGTCACTATATTGAAAAAATTCATAATTCAGGAATAAAAGCGGTCTGTATTGAAGCCAGGCCGCATCTTGAATTTGCAGGTGAAAAATGGTGGTCCGATATGGATGCCATAATTAAGGAATGCAAGGAAAGGAACATGAAAATCTGGATTCTGGATGATTCTCATTTTCCCACCGGATTTTGCAACGGACAGATAAGGGATCAATACCCGTATCTCAGGAAACGTTTTTTAAAGCTGTGGCAGTTAGATTTTATAGGTCCCATGAAAAATGCCCAGGCAATTATTAAGTATGCGTTTTCGGATAAGGAGGATCAGTTAATAGGTGCCGTACTTAGTAAGAAAATCAGCCACACGGAAGTAGATGCGGAAAGTCTTACGGATGTAACGGAGGGTGTTAAAGACAATAAAACGGTTGTCTTTGACCTGCCCGAGGGGCAATGGAGGCTCATGGTGCTTGTAAGTACGTTTACAGGAGGGGAAAAGGAAACGGAGTATTATTTAAACCCTATTGACCCGGAATCTACGGATGTACTGATTCGTACCGTTTATGAATCCCATTATGAAAAATATAAAGAGGAATTCGGAAAAACCATTTTAGGATTTTTCTCGGACGAACCCCGTTTCGGAAATCTGCATGGATTTCATGGGTCGATCGGACGCACCGATATGGTGCTGCCCTGGAGAAAAGATATGCCGGCGCTTATGGAGGAAAAACTGGGGTTCTCCTCTTTGCTTTACTTACCATTACTTTTTGTGGATGCCGGTAAAAAAGCTCATGAAATCCGTTATGCCTATATGGATTTAGTGAGCGGCTTATATTCGGAGCATTTTAACGGAAGAATAGCAGAATGGTGTAAGGAACATAAGGTGGAATACATCGGACATACCATAGAAGATAATAATGCCCATGCAAGATTAGGTTATGGTGCGGGACATTTCTACAGGGCAATGGCCCATCAGGATATGGCGGGCATTGATGTGGTATTGCATCAGTTGCTTCCGGGACAGGATCAGGGGTATTTTAAATCCGTGACAGCCGGCGGCTGGGACGGGGAATTTTTTCATTATGCCCTGGGTAAACTGGGAACATCCCTTGGACATCTTGATCCAAAGAAAAAAGGCAGGACCATGTGTGAGGTATACGGTGCCTATGGCTGGGCGGAAGGTATCCGTTTGATGAAATGGATTACCGACCATATGCTGGTACGGGGAGTCAATGAATTTGTGCCCCATGCGTTTAACCCCAAGGAATATCCGGATGCGGACTGTCCTCCTCATTTTTATGCCCATGGGAGGAATCCCCAATATCCGGCTTTTAAACTTTTGATGGATTACACCAACCGCATGAGCCATTTATTAAGCGGCGGAATTCACAGGGCGCCCATTGCCCTTGTTTATCACGGGGAAGCAGAGTGGTCAGGGGATTACATGCTGCTGCAGAAGCCTGCGGCGGAACTAACCAGGAATCAGATTGATTTTGACATTCTTCCAATTGATATTTTACTAAAATCGGCTGTATGGCAAGGGGTGTTGGAGGTAAACCGGGAAATTTTTAAAGCCGTCGTTGTGCCATATGCAGAAGCCCTGCCCAAAGTATTTTTAGAAAAACTGCTGCAGTTTGCCGAAGAAGGACTGCCGGTTTTTGTGTTGCAGGGTTTACCGGCAAGGGCAAGCGCCGGGGAAGATATCAGTGAACTGCAAAAAGCGTGTATGAATCAGGATAATGTGCACACACTGGATTTAAACCGGTTAGTTCCGGAGCTTAAAAAGGCAGGATTAAATGAAATTGAAATATCAGCGTATGAGCCTTATTTACGGTATTATCATTATGAACAGGAAGACGGTCACATATTTATGTTCGTAAATGAACATCCGTATAATGGAATTTCCACAAAAATAACCATACCAAGGACAGAAAATTGTTATGTATATAATGCCATGGACAATAAAACAGAGGCAGCCGACTATATGAAAGAGGAATTGATATCCCGGTTTAATCTTGCCTTGTCACCTTACGAAGCAAAAGTAATCGTCTTTTCGGAAAAAATACGGCCGCCAAAACGGGAAGAATTGTCCCTGACCGAAGTAAAGAAAGTTTCGGGACCTTTTCTGGTATCCTTTGCGAAAGCCTTGGATTACCCTGCTTTTTCGGGAGAAATAACACTTACGGATTTATTATCCTTACAGCAGGTGGAAGGAAAAGAAGATTTTACCGGTATTATCCGTTATGAAACGTCTTTTGACAACCCGGACAATACTGAGAAAACGGTACTTAAGTTATCCGGTGTCTATGAGACGGCTAAAGTGTATGTAAATGATTCCTTATCCGGGATAAAAATATGTCCGCCCTATATGTATGATATTTCGGATAAAGTCCGGACGGGAAAGAATAAATTGGTGATTGAAGTAACCACGACCCTGGCCAGGGAACAATATGACTGGTTATCCCAATTCATGCTTTTAGAGCCAACCGGGATTACGGGAAGTATTGAAATTGAAAGTTATAAATGAGTATTCCCGGAAAATAGAATAATGTAAAGGAGTTGTTGTAACATTAACTGATTTTGTTAATGGAGCAACGGCTTTTTTTACTTTATAGGAAATTGCATTCTATAAAGTAAAAAACGCGACCCTGAGGATGCACGTGACGCGCTATAGGAAGTTTGTCACTGAAGTGACAGCGCGTCAGCGCCAGAGTCTGGCAAGCCAGACTCTTTGTTCTATATAAAAAGACTAAGGAGTAAGATTTTTATAGAATAAAGACAATTTATTAAATTTTATTCTGAATAATGTAATGCTATTATAATAATGTAACAAAGTAAAACTGAGTACTCCCGGAAATAAATACAGGGGATGTGAAAACAGTTTGCAGGAGTTTCCGGGAGTACCCAAACTATATGAGGAGGGAAAGTGTGAAGAAAAAACATCTTCACACTAGAAGAACCTCAGAATGAGCACGGAGGGCGCTCTTTCCAAGCTTCTTCCCTTATTATTTGAGATGCCGCAG
>JAATEU010000314.1 GCA_015655565.1 Clostridiales bacterium | reverse complement strand
GCATAGCCGGCCCGGCTGGTCAATCCCCCCTTGTATCCAACCGTCAGCGACAATTTATCACCGATCCTGATTTTTTTATCGGTCGGATACAGATTCGCCTTATAGAACCGATCCCCAGTTGCACAAATCGTAATAACATTGTCCGCTCCAAATCAATCAGGGAACTTCATACCGAGCATTTTTTCAAATGAAACAGCTATTATCACAAATCAACACATTTAAGCAGCCAGTTGAATTCTCCTTACAGGATATCTCTTTTTATGACGGCTTACTTCAGTGAGGAATCTGAAATTTACTTTCCATCAATATCTGCTTGAAATATGATTTCTGCTTTATTTCTTGCAATACTGCAAACTCCCGCTCTAAATTGCTTTGAATAAATTCATTAAAATTATATGGAATTATCAAAAGACCTATGTTATAATGTAATAAATCGCCATTTATTTACCTATTTTCCCTTTAAAACCCAAGTTCTTATTTTATTTCGAATTTTATAAATTTAGTATTTCTTAGACTTAGACCCCGCATATACTCCGTATATTGCACAATTCCAATACTTGAACCCAATTTCATATCTCTCTATATACCGGCCTAAATATCCGGATAATAAAACGAAAAAATTAGGAGGTTTTAAAAACAGACAGCTTATGTTCAGGCATACAGTAATTGAGGGTTATAAGTTATATTTAGGTAAAAAAGGTAAAGATGTGTGTTTTAATTGCTGGAATATACAGTTTTATTTAAAAAGATCACTATCAAATTTAATTTTTGTGTATCTTGTATTATTTATTTAAAGAAGGAATGGTATAAAGTGTGAAGAAAAAACATCTTCACACCGGAAGAACCTCGAAATGAGCACAAAGAGTGCTCATTCCAAGCTTCTTCCTTTATTATTTGAGATGCCGCAGGGCGGCATCATGTCTGAAAGGTTGAAAGAAAATATAATATATGAAAGGAATGCCACAATTAATTCTTTCAACCTATTTATTTGTGGCAGTATCGCAAGCCTGCTTGCGATATGCAATGGGTATAATAATGAAAAACCATCATTTATTTTTTTACACACTTGTTGTATTCCTGTTTCTTTTGCTGCCTTTTGGACAAGCAATGGCGGCTGCGGACTCAGAACATCCGGGCTTTCGGGTAGACGGCCGCTTTCTTTATGACAATCGGGGAGAAAAAGTAATATTATGCGGAATCAATAAGATGATTGTCTGGACAGATAAGGACGGTATCCCCTCCTATTCCGAAATAGCGAAAACCGGCGCTAACAGTGTCAGGATCGTGTGGACAACGGATGGAACAGCAGAGGAATTAGACCTTGCAATCCGTAACTGCCGTTCCGAAAACATGATTCCTATCATAGAGCTTCATGATGCGACCGGTGACTGGTCTAAGCTTTCTGCTCTGGTTGATTACTGGGTAAGACCGGATATTGTAGAAGTTATTCAAAAGCACCAGGATTACCTTTTGATCAATATCGGTAATGAGGTTGGCCAACAGGTTTCTGAAGCAGACTTTAAGGCCGGCTATGAAGCAGCCGTAAACGAAATGCGTGAAGCAGGTATTCACGTGCCCTTAATTATTGATGCCAGCAGCTATGGTCAGGACATTAATATCTTACAAAGCTGCGGCCCTTACCTGATTGATGCTGACCCTGATAATAACCTTATGTTCTCCGTCCATATGTGGTGGCCAAAGGCATGGGGCTATACAGACCAAAGAGTCATTGATGAACTGGAGGAATCGGCAGCTCTTAACCTGCCTCTTATTGTCGGCGAGTTCGGACATATGTGGGATGAAACAGATTCCGGACAGATTCCCTATAAAACAATTATAGAATATTGCTACAAATATCAGATAGGGTATCTTCCCTGGGAATGGGGCCCGGGTAATAACCCCCAGACCTTTTTGGATATGACCACTGACGGTACATATGATACACTCCATGACTGGGGTTTGGAGGTAGCCGTAACTGATCCCTACAGTATTCAAAACATTGCAGAAAGACCTGTCTCCATGCTTTCTAACCTGCCGGCCCTGCTACCGTCAGAACCCCTTCCCTCCGGTAATCTGGCTCAGGGAAAACCCGTTAACGCT
>JAATEU010000417.1 GCA_015655565.1 Clostridiales bacterium | reverse complement strand
TCAAATAATATATTGTGGATTAATAAGCTTGATTTCATATTATCCATCATATCATTATTAAAGTTTAAATTATATATTTCAATAAACATGTCAAGAATACTGCTTAGCTGGCTGGCGCAAAATACGCAGGATTTGTTTCGGATCATATTATAATATAATTTTGCATGGCTTCCGCCGATTGTAATATAAAAGTACGTCCATTCCCTGCTGGTTCTGGTAAAGGTTAGGGGAGCACTGCAGGAAGAGACAATAACATTATCCTGGGTAATGTACTGGGTACTTTTATCTTTAGTAAAGCGCATAACACCTGACAGAGAATATAGCAGCAAATAATCGGAATAATTACAGGTATCTCCTGACTTAAACTTTTTTTCAGAACAATATCCGCATTCTTTTACATAAAAAGGCAGATTTTCAATTTGCGGAGTAAACGTGTTAATCTTTTTACCCTGGTTTTTCGGCATAGTTCTTTTAGGCAATATCACAAGCAGTACCCCCCATTTCAAAAGTAAAATATAAATGTTTATAACATAATTAAAAGCAGAATTGTAAAAAGTATAAGTTTATTGTATCATTTTCATAAAAAAATAGCAAATATGATTAAAATAGCAAGAAATGATACCGATAAAGCAATTTTTGATATTGCAAGACGTAAAAATGAGGATAATATTAGCTTATCGATAGTTCATTTTTATAGCCCTGGGAAGGAAAGGAGATATAACGGGATGAGCAATTATATCTTGGAACTGAAAGATGTGGTAAAAACTTTTGGTGGCGTAACAGCTTTAAACGGTGTCCATTTTCAGTTAAAAAAAGGTGAGATTCATGCCCTTATGGGAGAAAACGGGGCCGGAAAATCCACATTTATAAAAGTAATTACGGGGGTGCACCAGCCGGACAGCGGTGTGATGCTATTAGAAGGGGAAAAAATTGTACAGCGGTCCACAGCGGATTCAGCAAAGTTAGGTATTGCGGCAATTTATCAGCACGTTACCGCGTTTCCTGACTTAACGGTAACGGAAAATATTTTTATGGGCCAGGAATTAAAAAACAAAGCAGGGCTTTATAAATGGAAACTGATGCATCAGCGGGCAAAAGAATTAATTGAACCGTTGAGCAAAGAGATTGATGTGATGAAGACAATGGGCAGCTTAAGCGTAGCACAGCAGCAGCTGGTAGAGATTGCAAAGGCGCTTTCCAGAGATGCCAGGATCCTGATTATGGATGAACCCACGGCCTCCTTAACCAGGACGGAATGCGAACAATTGTATCAAATTGCTGAACGCCTGCGGGATGAGGGAGTTTCCATTATCTTTATTACGCATAAATTTGAGGATATGTATCGTTTGGCATCCAGAGTTACCGTATTCCGCGATGCGGGGTATATCGGGACCTGGGAGGTTGATAAAATTTCAAATCATAAATTGATTACAGAAATGGTTAACCGGGAATTAGACCAGATGTACCCGCCTAAAACCTCAAAAATCGGGGAAGTTATCTTTGAAGTCAATCATATTTCAAAGGAAGGATATTTTAAAGATGTTTCCTTTAAGGTCAGGAAAGGGGAAATCCTTGCTCTTACGGGTTTGGTAGGGGCCGGGCGTACGGAAGTATGTCAGAGTATTTTCGGAATTATGAAAATAGACAGCGGATATATGGAATTAGATAAAAAGAAAATTGAAATCAAAAGCCCAATGGATGCTTTAGGATATGGAATAGGACTTTTGCCGGAGGACAGGCAGCTTCAGGGGCTGATAAATGAACTACCCATTTACCAGAATGTATCTTCAGCGTCCATGGGAAAATTTGAAAAAAACAGTATACTGGATATCGGTGAAGAAGTAAAGAATGCTGTTGAATTGTGTAAAAAGATTCAGCTGAAGGCAAAGGGCATCAATGCATCTCCTTCTTCCTTATCGGGCGGCAACCAGCAAAAGGTTGTATTTGCAAAATTGTTAAGCTGTGACTTAAAAGTTTTAATTATGGATGAGCCTACAAAGGGTATTGATGTAGGAGCTAAATACTCAATTTATGAAATAATGAACGGATTGGCAAGCAATGGTTATGCGATTATCATGGTTTCTTCAGAAATGCCGGAAGTACTGGGAATGGCAGATCATATTGCAGTTATGAAATCCGGCCGTGTGACCGGCAGTTTTAATGCAAAAGAAGCAACTCAGGAAATGATACTGGAAGCGTCATTAAGATCCCATGGGAAGGAGGAATGATTATGAAGAAGGAAAGCAGCCCTTTTATTAAAAGAATGTTAAACGGCAGAAATACAGGACTTTTGCTTGGCTTTGCAGTACTTCTCATCGCTGCTGCAATTGTTACGCCTTCTATGTATTCGGTATCCTCATTTATGAACATGCTCCAGAATAATGCGGTGTATGCACTGCTTGCAACAGGGATGATGCTGGTTATTATCACAGGCGGGATTGACTTATCCGTTGCTTCCACTTTAAGTTTATCAGGCGTTATTTGTTCTTCGTTGATGAGCAGCAACATGGAGGTTCCCGCCATTGTCTGGGTACTTTTGAGTATTTTAGTCGGAGCTGCCTGCGGAGCCTTTAATGGATTTATAGTCGGATACTTAAAAATGGTGCCTATGATTGCGACACTTGGAACAATGTATATATACAGAGGCTTTGCTTTCCTGGCATCGGGCGGTGAATGGTGGTTTCCGCATCAATTTACGGCAGGCTACTTAAGCTTTGCTACGGGGAAAGTATTGGGCGTCTATAATATCCTGTGGATAATAATCCTTGTATTTATTTTAGCAGGTGTTTTTTTGGGATATACTGCCCCGGGAAGAAGGATCTATGCAATCGGCACCAATAAAGAATCTGCCAGGGTTGCAGGTATCAGGGATGCAAGGGTTACCTTTATGGCTTTCACGGTCTGCGGTGCATTAGCAGGCCTGGCAGGTATGCTTTATACTGCTAATTATGCAATCTGTTACTATGGTATGGGAGAAGGTTATGAAATGATAGCAATTGCTATTTGTATTTTGGGCGGAGTCAGTATTACAGGCGGTAAAGGTAAAACTGACGGCGTTATTATCGGATTTTTAATGATGAGTGTCATCACGTATTTTATCAGTTTACTTCCGGGATTAAGTGTATGGCAAAATGCAATTCAGGGCGGGATTATTATTATTGCAGTCGGCATTAACCTCTTAACCGTCCGGTCTTCCAGGAAACGAGTATTGAAGGAAAGGGGTGCCTTAATCTAATGAGCAGTAATACAAAAGGATCGGCCGTAAGCCCGGAAATTATGGGAAAATTTGTTTTATCAAAATTCCTTGTAAAATGGGAAATGATATTAGTCTATCTATTAATTTTAATTAATGTTGTACTAATGCTCACAAAGAGTAATTTGTATTTTGCTCCGGGTACCATTCAATCCATTATTCAGTCGGGAATGGATTTATCCCCTTTAGTGTTAGGTATGATTTTTGTGCTGATGTTAGGCGATATCGATGTATCGGTAGCAGCAATCATGATTATGTCCGCCATGGCAACCGGAATGACCATGGATGCGGGCCTGCCGATGCTCTTATGTGTTGTACTGGGGGTTTTGTCAGGAGGTTTGTGCGGGGCATTTAATGGTTTTTTGGTAGCTTATCTGAATATGCCGTCAGTCATTGTTACAATTTCAACCTCCATGCTGTTCAGGGGGATTGTTAAAATAATTTTAGACGTGAATGTATTAAAAAACTTTCCGGATTTTTATATAAAGCTTTCCTGGTCTAATATTATAGGCATTCCTGCGGCATTAATCTTATTTTTGCTTCTGTCAGTTATATTTATAATTGTTTTGCATAAAACAACATTTGGGCGAAAACTATATATTATTGGAAATAATTCCACCTGTGCTTCATATTCGGGAATTAACGTGAAAAAAGTAAAACTGACGGTATTTATTCTAATGGGCTTAATGGCAGGTGTTGCATCTATTTTTTTTGTAGGCCGGATGGGTGGAGGTGTTAGTTCGACAATGGGTACGGGTTATGAATTAGATGCCATTGCAATCTGTGTACTGGGCGGAATTTCCACAAATGGCGGAAGAGGAAAAATTTACGGTCCCATTATTGCTACGCTGATTATGACATTTTTGTCTTATACCTTAGGGTTAATGGGGGTGGATGCCAATTCCAGGAAAATATTGATAGGCTTCATTTTAATTATTGCAGTATTAATTCCCAATATTAATAAAAAGCTCTTTGATAATATTAAATTAAAATTAGTCTATGCAAATAATAAAAATATCGAGGCTCTCAATGTTAGGTCGGCAGAGGAAGTAAAAGTGTTGCTAAACCTGATTGCCGAAACGAAAAAAGACAATTCTTTCAGTGAAGCTGATAAAAAAACAAAAATAAAAAAATATAATGAAAAAATCTTGTCTATACGGACAAAATCCAAGGAACATACGGCAGTCTTAAAATCAGAAATGAAGGCAGGGAAGAAAAAGTAAGCTAAACGGAAGTTTACAGCCGTTGCGGCGGAACAGTTCCAGATTCTCCTCCAAGCGATATGGGACCAGGACGTTTTCCAGTGATTCGCGTTTT
>JAATEU010000121.1 GCA_015655565.1 Clostridiales bacterium | reverse complement strand
TTAAAATAACATTCAGTAAATATTAAATTTATTTGATCATTTATTTTATCTTAATTTTCATATGGAATATTCAAAAAACTTTTGTGTTGCCCCGCTACATCTGCGTTTTTTGAATATCACCTATGAAAATTTATCCTGCGTTTTCCGGCCAGTTATTTAGAAAACGCTGTACTAAATATGCTTTGCAGAGCGATTATAATGTTGAAAGGATGGGATTCTATGAAACTAATATACGTGATTGTACGCAATGTGGATAGCAGCAGGGTAATGGAAGGCTTAAATAAAGAAGGTTTTTATGTAACAAAGCTGGCGTCAACCGGTGGTTTTCTGAGGGAAGGAAATACTACCTTAATGATTGGCACGGAAGAAGAAAAAGTGGAAGATGTCATTAATGTCGTGAAAAAGGAATGCGGACCAAGACAGCAGATTGTTTCTAATCCCGTTGGTCCTGCCGAATATACGTCCATGCAGGTATTGGTTAATGTAGGCGGTGCAACCATTTTTGTTATGGATATAGACCGATTTGAAAAAATCTAGTACAGTGTTGCCTCATCTGCATCCCGTATTAAATTTACCGTTTTCGCTCCGTTTGTTTTCAGGATATTTGCATATTTTTTCCCGGAAGTAATTTTAGAATTATTCTCATATGCGATCTGGTATCCTTTTACGCCTGAACCAGTGTACTTATCATTAGCAATTAAATAAATCTGCTCAGCTATTCCGCAACATTGCGTTGTTAAAATTCCTGGACAATGTCACCGCATTGCCGTCGGAATTTGCCTGGCACTGTTACGGATTATCTGGTATATTTATCTAGGGTCAATGATACTGCACCAGTGTACCCGACAAGCTGATATCTGTATCAATTGCTTGCCTGAATTTCCATCTGTTGCGTTGTCGTCAGTCAACGTAGCCACTGCTATGTCTCCCTCCTTCGCCTTGCAGACTGAAAATTCATTCTGTGCAATTACTAAAGATATCAGCTTGCCGGTGCACCAGATAGCATACATAGCGTTTTTTTGGAAGCCGTCTTCTTTTGCATTAATTATTTTTGCCTGCCCGACTTCTGCTTTCTCCCATTTGGCATACAATACAATATTACCCAGGCTGCCTTTTGGAATCTGTGATATTTCTCTCTCTCCCCGGTGACAACCGTCCTCACATATGGAATAATCTTCATATCAGTATTTAAAAACATATCCTTTTTTGTCGGATTTTTCAATTGGATGGTTTCTGTATCCATGGTATATGTTTTTGGGTTTTTCGAATTGTTTTGTCCGCCGTTTAAATTGTATTCATTCTCCAATTGAAGTAATGTTTCTTTGTATTGCAATGCTGTTTCTGACATAAGGGAAAGCCTGCAAGAGTCAATTGCAAACAGGACTTCTGCCCTATATTGTTCTTTCTACTGTTCTTCTTTGGTTCCCCGGAAGGATTCCAGGTAATTATAAAATGTAAATTTGCTAATACCTAATAAATCACAAATTTGTTCACTGGATTTCGTAATGAGAAAAGCTCCTTTTTCGTCCAGATAGCGGATAAATGCAATGCGTTCGCTTTTATTCATTTCAGCCGCTGTCTTGCCAATCAGTTCCTGTCCCTGTTTTATAAGATGCGAAAGCAGATTGCTTACGTCTGATGCGAAGATTTCTTCTTCCCCCGGGTTAGTTTCAAAGTGATTGAATTGTCTTAGGTAACCTTCAAACTGGAGAGTTTCCGTAATGTCAAAGTTAATGCAGATGGAACCGATGACTTTACCATTATCGTCTTTTATATAAATAGAAGATGAACGCAGGATTTTGCCATCCTTAAGGGTAGTTACATAATTGAACCGGTCACCGTCAACTATAGTACCCCGGAGAACTTCCAAACCTAAATTACTGCCGCATCCTCCAATATTGCGGTTTGTAATATGACCGTTTTTGATATTAATAATCGTGCTGTTGTAATCATTTGTTAAATCATGCAATACGACTTCACATTTAGATCCAAATTGACCGGAAATCAGAGTAAGCATCTGTTCGAATAGAACGGATTCATCATTAATGGATTTCATTTTATATCTCCTTTGATATCAAAATATTCATTTTATAAATTTCTTGAATAATATAATATCATATAAACTTTTTTCAGACAATGTGAAAAATCAATAAAAATAGGAAGGCAACCCCGAGAAATTTAGGACAGATTATTACTAAATTTATTCATAAAAAAAGTTATAAAGAACATGAATATATAAATTAAAGTAGATTTAAAGATTAAAAAAAATCATTTAATCATAAAAAATATGTCATGGAGTATTGAAATATAACAAAAAGTATGATATGTTTTATTTAAAAAATAAAAACTGAAAAACATAAAAAAATTTAGAATATAATAAAAAATCTTAATTATCTAAAAAATGTTTATAACATAAAAATCGAAAGGAGGAAGTATTATGAAAAAAGCACTATCCTGTTTGTTGGCTTCGGTTATGCTTATAACATCTTTAACGGCGTGCGGTGAAACATCCGGTGAATCGGGCGGAAAAAAAGAGAAAATCGTTTTCTGGTATTCCCATACAGGTAATGAGGGTGAATATTACATACAAGCGGTGGAAGCTTTTAATGCCGGCCAGGATAAATATGAAGTGGAAGCTTTAAGCGTAACCGATAAACAAAAATACATCGTTGCAATTTCCGGCAATGATTGTCCGGACTTAATTGAAGTATCAAACCAGGACATTATCTCCTATGCAGACAGCGGGTTACTTAGTCCGATTGATACCATTGCTGAACAAGACGGATATGCATTAGAAGGTACGTATTCCAATCAGGCATTGGAGGCTAATATTTTGGGCGGACAAGTGTATGGTGTGCCTTTAACCTCAATTATTATCCAGATGTTTTATAATAAGGATATTTTAGCAGAACTCGGATATTCAGAACCGCCTGAGACAATGGAAGAATTATATGAAATGGCTGTTAAGGCTACCCAGGTAGATGAAAGCGGTACAATTACACGCTTAGGCTATCCCTTATTTCCATTGGCATCAGCCAGACAGGAACTCATCTATGCTTTTGGCGGAGCCTGGTGGGCGGAAGATGGTACTACTTTAACACCTGACAATGAAAAGATTTTAGACAGTCTTATTATGAATTTAAAATACCGTGAATTATATGGTATTGAAAAGGTTCAGGAATTTATCGCAACGGCAAATACTAACAGATATACGGAAAACGATATGTTCTTTGCCGGAAAACAATTATTCCGGTTTGATGGTCCCTGGTTGGCAACTATGATTACAGATTATGGCCCGGATGTAAACTATGGTGTGACATTGATTCCCGGTACAAAAGCCAATCCGGAGAACAGGGGGGCGAGCCGTTACGAAACAACATCCCTGGCCATTCCCGTATCGGCACAGCAAAACGAGGGAGCCTGGGAATTAATTAAGTTCCTTTCCAACTCAGATGAAACGAAAGAATTATTACTGGGAATTGGTTCACTTCCGGCATTATTATCCTTATATGAAGATTCTGATATTTTAAATCAACCGAATTATGAAGCATTTGTAGAAGCTCTCAAAACGGAAAATGGAATTCAATATGCAAAGATCGGTGATTTAGCTAAGTATACATCATTAATTGAAGAATACCTGGATTATGTATATAACGGTATGGGTACCCCTGAAGATTCAATGAAAAGACTGGAAGAACAGGCCAAAATGTTAGAGTAATCAATATGAAACAGCTGGTTTAAGCATATCTTTTAACAGCAAGTATCACATATGACGCGGAATGAAGCAGTTCATATGTGATACTTCTTTAAATCAGTGTAAAATAAAAAAGGCATAAAAAGCTCAATATGGAAAGGAGCGGTAAAAGGATGGCGAAACAAGTTGCTAAGAAGAAAAACAAGGGCTTTCATAAGCGTGATAACATAAATGGATTTCTGTTTGCACTTCCCTGGATTATTGGGTTTATTTGCTTTAGCCTGGTTCCGTTAATGACTTCATTATATTATAGTTTTACGGAGTTCAATCCGGTAAAGCCGGCTGTTTGGGTAGGATTAAAGAATTTTGAGTATATTTTTAAGGATCCTTTGGTCTTAAAGAGTTTGAAAAATACAATGTTTATGGCCTTTGTATCCACACCGGTTAATCTTTTTATTGCGTTGCTGCTTGCAGCATTACTGAACAGTAAATTTAAAGGAAGAGGTGTTGTACGCACTATTTTTTTTATGCCCTCCATTATTCCAATGATTGCGGCAACAATGGTATGGATATGGATGTTTGATCCTACTTATGGCTATATTAACAGGGTGTTAAGCTCTATAGGCATTGACGGGCCAGCCTGGCTGGTGAATCCGGCTTATACAAAATGGGCACTGGTATTGATGGGCACCTGGTGTGTCGGTACCACAATGCTGATTTGTCTGGCTGCGCTGCAGGAAGTACCGGGGAGTTATTACGAATCGGCAGATATTGACGGTGCCAACAGCATCGGTAAGTTCTTTAATATAACCTTGCCCTGCATGGCACCGGTTCTTATTTATCAGGCAATTCTGAATATTATTAACTCATTTCAATATTTTACTCAGGTATACGTTATTGTAAACGCAAGCAGCGGCGGCGGAAACAGTAATGCCGGCGGGGGACCTGCAAACTCAATTCTGATGTATCCGCTGTATTTGTTTAATACGGCGTTTTCCTACATGAAGATGGGCAGAGCGTCAGCCATGGCCTGGCTGTTATTTACTATTGTAAGCATCCTGACCTTTATAATGATTAAAGTAACAAAAAAAGTATCGGAAAGCGGAGTCGGAGGTGAATAAGGATGAAGATAAGGTCAGGCGCATATTATAAAAAGATATTAAAAAGGCTTCCGCGGTATGGCTTAGCCATTATTCTAAGCCTGATTTTTCTGTCCCCGTTTATTATTATGGTAACAACTGCCTTAAAAACCAATTCGGATGCATTTACTATTCCGGTTAAATTATTGCCGAGAGAGGTTATTTGGAATAATTTCCCGGAAGCAGTTGCAAAGATTCCATATTTTAGACATATGGCTAATACAATATTTATAACACTATTTTCTGTACTTGGCCAATTGTTTGCCACTCCTTTAGTTGCTTACTCACTCGCAAAAATTAAGTGGAGGGGTGCACCTGTTATTTCCAGCCTGATTATGGGAACCATGATGATTCCTTATACGGTAACTATGATACCATTATATAGGATATGGTCAGAGCTGCATTTGACCAATACTTATATTCCATTGATTGCCCCAACGTTCTTTGGCAGTCCTTTCTACATTATAATTATGAGACAGTTCTTTGCTGGAATTCCCAATTCATTGCTGGAAGCAGCTAAGATCGACGGTGCGGGGGAATTTAAAAGATATATTTTAATTGCGCTGCCATTATCAAAACCTGCATTAACGACAGTTGGTATTTATGCATTTGTAGCGGCGTGGTCAGATTATCTGGCTCCCCTGATATATATTAACAAAGTTGATAAATTGACATTATCACTTGGTCTGCAATCATTTCTGAACCAGTTTTCAGTAGATTGGACACACTTGATGGCAGCCGCAACAATTTTTGTAATTCCTGTTGTTGCCTTCTTTCTGATTTTTCAGAGAAACTTTGTAGAAGGTATTGCAACATCAGGATTAAAAGCTTAATGGCTCGAAAGGTATACTATGAGTAAAAAATTATTTATAAAAGGAAAATGACATTGGCAGTCTGCAGAGAATGCGGTTGTAAGGGAAGGCCATTATATGCAAAACAAGGTATACCTGTATGATGGTTATCAAATAAAGGAAGAAACAGTAGGTGCAAGAGGAATGCTCGTATAGCTGGGAGGTATTAAAATGAGAAAATTAATTAAGAACGGTTTGATTTATGATGGCAGCGGAAATGCTCCTTATAAGAAAAATTTAGTAATAGAAAATGATAAAATTGCAGGAATCACTGATTTATCTGATATAAGTGCAGACGTAGAAATTAACGCGGAAGGTCTGGCAGTAACGCCCGGATTTATAGATACCCACCGTCATTGTGACATTGCTGCGCTATATGATGAAAAATTCGGTGAATTGGAGCTTGCCCAGGGACTTACTGCGGTGATAGGCGGAAATTGCGGTCTTGCACCGGTTCCCACTACGGATAAATCGAGACAGGAAGTATATGATTTTATTGAACCCTGTCTGGGAATTGCTCCGCCTGAGATGAAACTGGAACGGTTTTCGGATTATATTAAAGCGTTAGAAAACACTTCAATGCCAATCCATATGGGAAGCTATCTGGGAACAGGTGCAATTAAAGCTGCTGTAAAAGGCTTTCAAAAGACGCCGTTTACAGAAGAAGAAATGAAAACAGCCCAAAGTTATATCGTAGAAGGCCTTAAGGCAGGTGCTTTTGGTTTATCCATGGGCATAATGTACCAGCCGGAATGTTATTCAACCAGGGATGAAATAATCAGGATGCTTTCTGTGGCCGCACCGTTTCAAAGGCCGTTAACCTGCCATATAAGAGGTGAGGGTGACAATCTGGTACCGTCTGTAAAAGAAATTATTGAAATTGCGAAAAGGGCGGAGCTTCCTTTAAACATTAGTCATTTTAAATCTACCGGTGTTAAAAATTGGGGTAAAAATATCCATCAGGCTATCGGACTGGTAGAAGAAGCCAGAATGAAAGGTCAGGATATTACCGTGGATTTCTATCCGTACTGCGGCGGTTCCACTACATTAATAAGCCTGCTGCCGCCAAGTATCCTGGAGGATACAATGGAAGCGGCTATAAAAAAGCTTGCAGCAAAATCAGGAGCAGAAGAACTGAAAAGAGAAATATATAAAGAGCATCCGGGCTGGGACAATATGGTTACCGCTATCGGGTGGGAGCGGATTATAATCAGTTCTGTTACAAAAGAAAGAAACCGCGAATTTTCAGGTAAAAATTTCAGGGAAGCGGCAATTTCAAAGGGTTATTCCGATCCCTGTGATTTCTTTTGTGAACTGTTGGCGGAGGAACAGGGAAAGGTAGGTATCATTGTACTAAGTATGTCGCAGGAAGATGTAGATACCGTTGCCGGATTACCTTATTCCATGCTGATTTCCGACTCGCTTTATGGAAAAAGTGATTGCCCCCATCCAAGATTATATGGTTCATTTCCTAAATTTATAAGGGAATATGTAATGGAACGTAAAATTCTGACCTTGGAAAATGCAATACATAAGATGACGTATCTTCCCGCAAAAAGGCTGCAGATACCGGGAAGAGGTATGCTTTCAGAAGGAAATTATGCCGATATCAATATTTTTGATCCCTGTATGCTGACCGATCATGCGGTTTATGGGAAACCCAAACAATTATGTACCGGGATTCGTTTTGTTTTGATAGATGGAACAGTTGTGTCGGAACGGGATAAAAGACTCCGGGAATATAAAGCAAATATATTAAAACGATGAGGTGTTATGTTATGAAGGATATTTATGAAAAAATGAAAGAGCTTAATATTAAATTGCCAAAGGCTCCGGCAAAAGGCGGTGTATATTCAGCCGCTAAGGTATTCGGTGAAAATTTAGTTTATATATCGGGATGCGGTCCT
>JAATEU010000177.1 GCA_015655565.1 Clostridiales bacterium | reverse complement strand
TTTTATTTATAAAGAGGTAAATTTATGTCGCAAACAACGAAAAAAGCCCTTGCAGCATCCTTAAAAAAATTATTGAATCATAAAACATTGGATAAGATAACGGTCAAGGATATCGTTGAGGACTGCGAAGTGAACCGTCAGACCTTTTATTATCATTTTCAGGATATCTATGCTCTGGTGGAATGGATTTTTATTACGGAAGGCATGAAGATACTGGATGGGAAGAAGACCTATGACAGCTGGCAGGAAGGCTTTTTATGGGTGTTTTATTATGTGGAAGAGAATGAGTCCCTGCTCATAAATACTTTTCATTCCATGGGACGTGAACATGCGGAGCGCTTCCTGTACGGGGAGGTTTATAAACTGTTAATTGACGTGGTGAATGAACAGGGGGAAGGGATGAATGTATCCGAAGAAAATAAAAATTTTATAGCGGATTTTTATAAATATGCTTTTGTGGGAGTTATGCGGGATTGGATCCGGACCGGTAAGAAAGAAGATCCAAAAGAGATAGTTGATAAGATCGGTAAACTGATTGCCGGTAATATATATAATGCTCTGTTAAAATATTAACAGTGAAAACTGGCTGTTCAACCGGATTTCAGCGCAGATGGAAATAAGTGTATAATTTTTAGACAATGCAGGAAGTATGTATAAATTTTTGGCATACTGCCTGCATTGTCTATGGTGCTTCTTTTTGATAAAGATTACAATTCAAACTGTAAGGATACAGTAATCAAATTCATTATCAGGAGGTAATAATCATGAAAAAAGACTATGGCAACAAACAGGTTTATTTTACGGGCGGAGGCCTGGCGTCCCTGGCCGGTGCTGCATATCTGATACGTGACTGTGATTTTAAGGGTGAAAATATTCATATTCTGGAAAGCATGCCGATTTTGGGCGGTTCTAATGATGGAATCGGTACTTCGGAAAAAGGCTTTGTATGCCGTGGAGGGCGGATGCTGAACGAAGAAACCTATGAGAATTTCTGGGATTTGTTCTATTCCATTCCATCCATAGACCGGGAAGGTGTATCGGTGAGCCAGGAAATTTTAGAATTCGACCAGGCCCATCCCACTCATGCCAATGCCCGTTTAATTAACAAAGACGGAGAGATATTGGATGTAATGAGTATGGGTTTTCATCAGGCTGACCGTACAGCCATATTAAAGCTTTTACTGGCTTCGGAAGAAAAGCTTGATCATCTGAAAATCTCCGACTGGTTCAGCCGTCCTTTCTTTGAAACAAATTTCTGGTATATGTGGCAGACTACCTTTGCTTTTCAGGAATGGTCCAGCCTGTTTGAGTTCAGGAGATATATGTACCGTATGATGTTTGAGTTCTCCCGTATCCAGACTCTGGAGGGTGTTACCAGAACACCATATAACCAATATGATTCCGTCATTCTTCCGTTAAAAACATACCTGAACGAGCATCAGGTAGATTTTTCGATTCGTTGTACGGTTACGGATTTGGACTTTGAAAAAAGTGATGAAATAACCGTTACTGCAATCCGTTACAGGGATGAGAAAGGAGACGGCATGATACAGCTTCATGACGGGGATCTTTGTATCGTCACGAATGGCTGTATGACGGATTGTGCTGCCTTAGGTGATTTTAACATCCCCGCTGCTTATAAACCGGAACATCCCGTATCCGGTGAGCTTTGGTCAAAGATTGCCGCTAAAAAACCTGGCCTCGGCAACCCTGAACCTTTTTTTGGAAACCCGGATGAAACCAACTGGGAATCCTTTACTGTAACGCTGAAGGGAAATAAATTACTTAAAAAAATTGAGGCTTATTCACGGAATATTCCCGGCAGCGGAGCATTGATGACCTTTAAGGATTCCGGCTGGCGTATCTCCATTGTTGTGGCAGCACAGCCGCATTTCAAGAATCAGACGGCTGACCGGACCATTTTCTGGGGTTATGGTTTATATACGGATAAAGAAGGTGATTATGTTAAGAAACCTATGCGTGATTGTACCGGAAAAGAAATACTGATTGAATTATTGCACCACCTGCATATGGAAAACGAAATGGAAGATATTTTAAAGGATGTTGTAAATGTTATCCCTTGTATGATGCCTTATATTGATGCTCAGTTCCAGCCAAGGGCCATGTCCGACCGTCCTAAGGTAGTTCCTGACGGCTCCACCAATTTAGGGTTAATCAGCCAATTTGTTGAAATACCGGAGGATATGGTTTTCACGGAGGAATTCTCCGTACGTGCGGCCCGTATCGCCGTATATACCCTGATGGGTGTCAAACGTCCGGTGTGCCCGGTTACACATCACTACCGTGATATTCATACCCTGCTCCGGGCATTGAATACAAGTTTCCGGTAATTGCGGGTAATTCGGAAGTAAAAGAAATGATGGAAGAATTAGAATTCAAATGGTACCTGGTTCAAAGGGTAATACACGGCGAACACAGGAAGGGTGATATGAGAATCCCGCAAAAATAAAAGATGGAATAATAACAGCCCTATCCCTAATGGGTTAACTGTTAACGGAAAGGAACCTGCGTTTAGATAAATTTATTATCTAATTACAGGTTCCTTTATATTAACTTAATTAACTAAGACAGGTATTTTACAATTTAATTAATTTTCATTTTTTCCGGCAATTCTGGTAAAAATTTTAATGATTTCATTTACAATAAATGGTATTAAAGCAAATAGTATAACGATTCCCCAATCTTTTAAGCTTAAATTATGCACTTTAAATGCATCAGCCAGAAATGGTACGGAGATTACGCCAAATTGCAGGATAAGTCCCACAATAATGGAACCGATAAGGTACCGGTTGGAGAACAAGCCAATCTGGAATATGGATTTGGTTGTATTTCGAATCGTTAATGAATAGAACAATTGGGAAGCTGCAAGTACTACGAAGGCCATAGTCCTGGCATAGGTTAATACTTCTTCCGGTATATTGCCGGATCCGAGACTGTATCCATGTCCGGATAATCCAAAGTAAAATGCGGCTAAAGTTAATATGCCGATTAAAACACCACCGATAATTGCCCTGATACCTGCTCCC
>JAATEU010000134.1 GCA_015655565.1 Clostridiales bacterium | reverse complement strand
GCGCGACGCCACCTCGCATCCGATTTCGTATGAAATTTTAAAAGGTTATCTGCATCTGCTTCTGTAAGAGAAGATGTCGGTTCATCTAATATTAACAATTTAGTATTCTTATTTAAAGCTTTAGCAATTTCTATCAGCTGCTGTATTCCTGTTCCAAGCTTTCCTACCAGGGAATCCGGAGATACCTCCAGCTTAACTTTTTTTAATAATTCATCACACCTTTTATATTGTGCATTTTTATCAATTGAACCAAACTTTTTAATTTCATTACCTAAGAAAATGTTATCAATAACACTTAAGTTTTTAGCCAGCCCTAATTCCTGATGAATTATAGCAATCCCAGCTTTTTCACTATCCTTAATCCTGGTATATTTTTGCTCGATTCCATCAAGAATCAATTCACCGCTGTACTCTCCATAAGGATAAACACCGCTTAAGACTTTCATTAAAGTTGACTTTCCAGCACCATTTTCTCCCGCCAAGGCGTGTATTTCTCCCCGAGACACATTAAACGTGACATTATCAAGAGCCTTAACACCAGGGAAAGTTTTTATTATATTCTTCATCTGCAAAATATAATCTTCCATCACAGCACCTCATTTTCTTAGAATAAGGGATTCTTTACAGAATCCCTTTCATAATATAACTTACTCTGCCTCGGCTCCGTATACTTCTTCCTTCGTCATATAACCGCCACCTATTAATACTTCATCTAAGTTGTCTTTTATGACTACAATAGCATCTAAGGACAATGTTGGAACATCCATAAGACCATTATTCTCTGTTCCAGTCAGGCCTGCCTCTTCTCCCTTTACAAGTTTTACAGTGGTAGTAAGTGCTAATTTGGCCAACGCTTTAGTATCTTTGAAAAGAGTTGAGGTCTGTGTGCCCTCTACTATTCTCTGTGCGGCTGAAAGTTCGGCATCCATACCTGTAACTGCCACTTTTCCTGCTAAACCTTGTGCTTCCAGTGCCTGGATAGCTCCTGAAGCAATACCATCATTCATAGCTAATACTGCCTGGATATCATTGTCATTTGCAGAAAGAGCATTCTCCATATAAGCAAGAGCTTCTTCAGACTTCCACTCCTTGCAATACTGATCTGTTACAATGGTTACATCACCTGCATCAACATAATCCTGAATCTGACTTAACATACCCTCATGCAGCATAACAACACTGGAACCTGAAGATTTATCTCCATTGAGTATTACATACTTACCTTTTTTTACCTGCTCAGCGACTGCAGAAGCAATTAACTCACCATTTCTCACATCATCATACTTTATTGATGCATCCAAATAACAATCTGAAGGCATTCTGTCATAGTTCACAACAATAATTCCTTCTTCGTGCACGCTCTCAATTATTGAAGATACTGCACCGGTATCTACCGGAGTAAAGATAAGAGCATCAATACCCTGGGCTACAAGATTCTCAATTTGAGAGAACTGTTTATCTGAATCATTATTAGCAACCTGAACTAAGACTTCGATCCCCATTTCTGCCGCAACTGCTTCAATTGCTTCCCGGTCACGTACCCATCTTTCTTCCTGAGCTGTAGGAAGAGCTACTCCGATTACCAATTTTTCATCCCCATTCTCAGAAACCTCAGTATTGCTGCTGTTACCAGGTGTTTCCTGCACCTCTTTTTTACTGCAGCCTGCTAATGCTGCAGACATCAGTATTGTTATCCCCAATACTACTAAAACCATTTTCTTCATTTTTACTTCCTCCTTTAATACGCCTTCATTTTAGTTGAACTTTTATAAATATATTCATATTTGCAATGCGAATTTATGCACTTTTAAGTTTTATAACCAGCTCATCATATTATCTTCCGTTATTTCGTCTTAAAATATTGTACAAAAACTCTAATTAATATTACAAATAATGATTACATCCCCAACTATAATACTCTCAGACCTTTTTGTCAATACAATAATTATATTTATTATAATATTAATAATATATTATGTTAATTCTTGTGCAATATCACTATAAATCAGGTGTTAACAGTAAAAATGGTATTTTAGTCCAGTAATTAATTAGGGTATAAATAGAGCAATATAAAGAAAATTATTACCTTTCCTTCATCCATTGCCCAAAATCGTTACAGAACTTAATGGCTTTCAGCCGACCATGCCTGGCGGTTATCCCACCGCTCTTGAACTTCTTATTGAGGAGCAGAAATCCGGAAGATTGCATATCTCTCCCGTTCGCATTATGGCCGGAGGTGAATACTTAAGCGACACACTTCGGGAACAACTGCGGGAGACCTCGGGCTGTTACATGCAGACATCCTATTCCTGTACGAAGGGCGGAACGGTTGCCTATGAATGCGCCCATTCTCATATTAATGACGACTGGCTGATTGTGGATACAACAGATAAGGAAAACGGCCCTGTTCCCGGCGGTGTACAATCGGATAAAATTCTGCTCACAAATCTCCCCCGCATCATGCGCTTCCTCACCGAGTATTTTTTATCTGATAGAACCAATTTACCACATAAAAAAAGTTCCATATCAGCCGCTTCATTCTCTGATATGGAACTCATAACTTACCGACATCAACCTCTATGCTAAATATTAGGTACGTTATCACGCCAGCAATGAACAGGCTGCCAATTCAGTACCCTCTTAGCCTTTTCGTTACTTAGTAATGTGTGATAATTGTCAAGCGGGACACGGATGTCCTTTACCCCTGGAAATTCAGCTCTCATCAGCTCACTGCTTTTAATATCCATGCTTGTGTCATCTGCCGCAAGATTGAGCACAACGGAGCCGAGGCCTTCTGCTTCAACCGCCAGTCTGCAGGCCGAAGCTATATCGCGTGCATCAATATAACTCCATAAAATCGTGCGGCGCTTCTCTGGCTCGTGGATGAATTCAGGAAAACTTTTATACTTCTCGGAAGTAATGACATTTCCGATACGGAAAGAAACAATCTGCATACCACAGCGGCGGTTTATCATATCCGCGGTTTCCTCCGCAACGATTTTAGACAATCCATAACAGTCCTCCGGCAGCTGTGGATGTTCTTCGTCTACAGGTACATATTGAGGCGCCAGATTCTGCCTGGAGAACACTATGCCATAGGAGGATTCACTGGACGCAATCACTGCTTTTTTAATGCCCAGGCCGGCTGCCGCTTCAAGAATGTTGTAGGTGGTCATCACATTGTTCTGAAAGGTCACCTCGTTGGGATGACTGTACGCTACGGGAATTGCAGCAAGGTGAACAACAGCATCTGCACCTGCCAGCGCACCATAGCATTCACCCAAATCCATAAGATTAACCGTCATAAACCTTGCTGAACTTTTTATCGGCTTGGTTAAATCCACGCTCAGAACATCATAGCCCATCTCCGCAAAATGATCTACGACGTAAGGACCCAGCAGTCCGCTTCCGCCGGTTATCACTATTTTTTTCATGTTCATTACACTCCTTTTTATTTTCATTTAAGAATACACGATTACCACGCGTACGCTTCCGGTGCTTTACCGCCGG
>JAATEU010000190.1 GCA_015655565.1 Clostridiales bacterium | reverse complement strand
TTTTAAGGTAAACTTCTTTTTTTTCTTTCGGTTCAATAAGAAATACATCAAAAGTCCGGTAGCGCAAAGAAATACAATTGCCAATAAGATAAGGATTGGGTTAATAAATTTTAGATTTATGGTAAAACCCAAGGGGTAGAAAAATATTTTTGTTATATTATTTCTTAACATAAATTAACTCCTTTCATATAGTCTACTAATATGATATTCGGAGGAGCCTCTCTATGTTAAAAGAACTGCATAATTTTAAAATACTTAAAAATTTTGTTGTAAAATACAATCCTTGGCAACCATAAAGGATGAGGTCAGTGCATTTGGTACAAATAAATATAGGTCATTGATAAAAGCGAGGAAGCCGGGGAGAAATTCTGCGGCTGTGGACTTTGAAGATTTGCAGAAGCCTGTATTTATTGAAAAGAATTATAAAGTAAAAACAAGAATTGTTTATGCAAAGAAACAGGATTTGTATATTTTTTTTCTGCCGGATTTTAATCAGCCCTGTAATTAAAAAGCTTTGGCGGCATTGAAAGTTTTATTCAGCTTTCAATGCCGCCAAAGTTTTTGTGATTGGGATATTAAAAATATTCATTTATAAAACCCGAAACCGGGCAAAGTATTAAATATTGAATCTTGCAATAACCCCATAGTTCCATAGCGTAATTTAATTGGTAAAAACCATAATTTTTGTTATTCGGTTTTATTTGATTTATTTATAAGGGTTTTTTCTAACCATTGAATAAACATTACAATAAATGTAATTAATATGATAACAGCAAAAATACCAAACATTCCCTTCCACATGATATCCAGGGTTAATAAAAATTTTTCAAGCATAAGATACTCCTTTCCTAACAGCTGGCTCTTAAAAAGTTATGAAATTACATACTTTTATTATGGACAATAATGGATAACATAAGTAATATTTTTTTACAGTAAATTACTGATAAGACCAATTATTATTCCACCTGCTACAACGGATGCAATCTGTCCTGAAACATTAGCTCCGATAGCATGCATTAATAAATGGTTCGTAGGATCTTCCTTAATAGCCATCTTTTGAACAACACGGGCAGACATGGGGAATGCGGATATTCCGGCTGCACCGATCATAGGATTGATTTTATTCTTTCGGAACAGATTTATAAATTTTGCAAATAATACCCCGCCAATGGTGTCGAAAATAAAAGCAACTAATCCGAGTCCCATGATCAAAATGGTTTCCCAGGTAACGAATTCATCCGACTTCATGCTAAAGGAAATCGTTATACCAAGCAATAATGTTATAAGGTTGGCAAGCGTACTTTGTGCTGCTTCAGACAAGCTGTTCAAAACACCGCATTCACGAAGCAGATTGCCAAACATTAAGAAACCGACTAAAGCAACGGACATAGGAGCCACCAGGCCGGCGATAAAAGTAACTAAAATAGGAAACATAATTCTTATTCTTTTTGAAACGGATATGGGGTTATATGGCATACGGATTAAGCGTTCCTTTTTTGTGGTAACCAACTTGATTGCTACAGGTTGTACTAATGGTACCAAGGCCATGTAGGAATAAGCAGCCACAGCAATAGCACCGATGTATTTCGAATTTAATATTTGAGATACCAGTATGGAGGTTGGACCATCCGCTGCACCGATAATAGCAATAGAAGCAGAGTCCGCTAAGTTAAAGCCTAGCAAGGTAGCCACCGATAAAGTAAAGAAGATACCAAATTGTGCGGCTGCTCCGAATAAAAACATAATAGGATTTGAAAGCAGCGGACCAAAGTCAATCATGGCACCGATTCCAATGAATAATAAGATGGGCAGTGCCTCTGAGGCTTCAATTCCTACATGAAAGAGCCACTCAATAATACCCTGGGTTTCTCCAATGCCGGTTAAAGACTGATTCAGCACTCCTGATGATGGCAAATTGACCAGAATAGCACCAAATCCCATAGGCAATAATAAGGATGGTTCATAGCCTTTGGCAATTGCCAGATAAATTAAAACGATGCCGACAACATACATAATTAATTGCGGGATTGTAATAGATGTTATTCCCGATAATAAAAATTCCATTGAAAATTCTCCCTTCGTGCGTGTACAAGATTATAGTTTATAGAGTTTATAGCAATACAAAACCTGTATCCTTTGAGAGGATACAGGTTTTGTCATTTCAAATTAAACCAGAACGTTTCCGCCCATAATGTTGATTTAACTGCATAAACAAGCAGATAGATACCATTTATATGCCGATTTATGCTGACTGCCCCCCTATATCTAATTATAAATACAGTAGCATAAATGTTCATAGAAGTCAACATAGATGAAAGAAATTTACTTATCGTAAATTTACTTTTCGGAGTTGAAACCTTTGATTATTCCGGTTGCGGTATGGTATAATAAAGCGATTGATAAAAGGAGCTGAAAAAATTAAAATATATAGATTTGAAGCAGTAATAACGGAAAGGGAGAAAAAGCCAAAGGAAATTCCCTTCACTGAAACAGGAAATAATACGCAAACCATTGAATAAAGGAGATTCCATGATAAGGGATACATTTGAGAAAATAAAAGAAAATATCGATGTCAGACAGAATTTAATCCAGTTAAAGTCTGAGTTAAAGGAGGGATATAATAAAGCGGCATTGCTGTATCAAATTGGTACGGATTACACTATATTTGATCGGCTTTTAAAAAATGAAGACGCAAAAGTAAGAAAGAATGCAGCTTTGGTAATGGGGGAACTGGCAGTACCCTGTTTTCTTGATAAACTTTATGAAGCTTATGGGAAAGAAACACAACTGTTTGTAAAAAGTTCATATTTAACAGCTGTAAAAGGGTTGGATTATAATAAATTTCTTCCTGAATTGAAAGAAAGGCTGTCTGTTTTAAGTGCCCTTAAACCTGAGGATTCCAATAAAAAACATATCCGTGAAGAAATGAGGATGTTGTCCGGGCTGATATTATCGGCAGAAGGTGTACAGCAGCATTCCTTTAAGGGATACCGGGTGCCTTCCCAGGTAGTACTTTTAACGAACCGTAATTTTATTTCTATAACGGTTGAGCAGATTAAAGATAAAAAAGCGAAGGAATTCAATGCAGGAATTATATTAAAAACAAATGATTTAAGGGAAATATTACCCATAAGGACTTACGGTGAATTATTATTTGTGCCGGAGGACATTAAGACCTGCAGCAAAGACGTGGAGAAAGCGGCTGAAGCCATAGCCCACAGCAGTATAATGGAATTTATGAAATTAAGGCATGAAGGGAATGCACCATATTATTTTAGGATTGAACTGAAAAGTAAACTGGAATTGGATAAGAAAAGTGCATTTACAAAAAAACTTGGTATTGAAATTGAGCGTCTGACGAATCGAAAACTTATTAACAGTACTTCAAACTATGAGTTTGAACTAAGGCTGATAGAAAACAAGGAAGGCAATTATAATATATTAATAAAGCTATTTACCTTAAAGGATGAGAGATTTTCTTACCGGAGAAATGCAACAGCGACCAGTATACAACCGGTTAATGCCGCATTAATAGCCGCATTGGCCAGGGATTATCTGAAAGAGGGAGCACAGATTCTTGATCCTTTCTGCGGTGTGGGAACCATGTTAATTGAACGCAACAAGCTGGTGCCCGCCGGTACAATCTATGGGCTGGACATATACGGTGCTGCAATTGATAAAGCAAAGGAAAATACCGGGGCTGCCCATGCCGTTATAAATTATATTAACAAGAATTTTTTTGATTTTAAACATGAATATTTGTTTGATGAAATCTTTACTGACATGCCAAGGGCTATGGGGCATAAAGAGGAAGAGGAAATTCATGACCTGTACAGGGTTTTTTTCATAAAAGCGAAAGAACATATGAAGAAGGATGGTATTATGATTCTGTATTCCCACGACAGGGATTATATAAGGAAATTCTTAACCCCCCAAATATACCGTTTGGAAAAGGAGTATGAGATATCGAAAAAAGAAGGGGCTTATGTATTAATAATTCGATGTATATAATAATGGTGTATGTAATAATGATGTATGTAATAAAGATAAAAATGCCGAAGTGAAGACTTTATGATATAATCTTAAACTAAAATATCTTAGAGTCTTTTTTTAGACATCCAGGAACAACATAAAATGTTCATTCATGCGTTTATCGTGTGGCTAATATTCCCAGTTGTTGACATAATTAAAAGTGTATGCTACTATAATGTGTGCTTATTATAAGAATGGTATAATTATTCAATTTATTATGTATACTTATGGAGGATTCCAGGAATATGAAGAAATTATTAAAGCTGATATTAATGGCAATGGTTATTGCAGCGTTTGCAGCCTGCTGTTCTAAAAAGGATAATGAAAATACAGGGAATGTGACGGGACAAGACACCTCTCTTGATGATATCAAAGCAAAAGGAGAGCTTGTATTAGGCCTGGATGATGCATTTCCACCTATGGGTTTTAAGGATGATAACCAGGAAATTGTAGGATTTGACATTGATGTAGCCAGGGAAGTATGTAAACGAATGGGTGTGGAGCTTGTTATCCAGCCTATCAGCTGGGATGCAATAAAATTTGAGCTTTCCACTAAAAATATTGACTGTATCTGGAATGGGATGACTTATAATGAAGAACGTGCCGAAGCTATGACCTTAAGCATTCCATATATGAAAAATACACAAGTAGCAATTGTTCTGGCTGCAAGTGAAGTTAATACCTTAGCGGATCTGGCCGGTAAGACAGTTGTCATTCAAAATGGTTCTACGGCATCGGATGCAATAGATGCCAATGAAGGTTTTAAGGATTCCTTAAAGGAATTAGTTAAAGTGGATGATAATGTACAGGCACTTTTAGACCTGAAAGTTTCCGGTTCGGATGCCGTGGTGATGGATGAGGTAGTTGCACGTTATTACATGGAAAAAGAGGCCGGAACCTATAAAATTCTGAAGGAAACATTGGCGGATGAAGACTATGTGGTGGGTTTTAGAAAAGGTGAAGAAGCATTATGCACTGAAGTTGGGAAATATCTGAAAGAAATGGCCGAAGACGGTACATTAGCTCAAATCAGCGAAACCTGGATGGGGGAAGACCTTACTACGGTGGAGTAAATTTACTGGAGCGTGTTTGAAAATGCTTGTGTCTTCCTGATTGTCATTCGGAAAGTCCGATTTATCTATTGAATGAATAGCAATGTATGTATATTCATAATATAGATTTTTATGGACTTTCCGGGTGACAATCTTTTCTTGGTTTGTCCTGATTCAATGTAATAAATTACTTCACTAATGCAGTAAAGTGTGATATAATACAAAAGTATCGGATTTTATATTAAGGAGGCTTGAGATGTCACAAGAAGCATTGTTTCATTTACTTAAAATTATGTGTGAAGCATCCGTTGTAACCATAAAGATATTTGTCTTAACCTTACTATTTGGATTACCATTGGGTTTAATCGTTTCATTCGGAAGAATGTCTAAATATATACTTGTGAATGGACCTATACGTTTCTACCTGTTAATTATGAGAGGAACACCTTTAATACTACAGCTGTTTTTCTTTTTTTATTTTCCTTATTATATATTTGGGGATACCTTACCCAGGTTTTGGGCGGCCATTTTGGCAATATCCATTAATTATGCGGCTTATTTTGCGGAAATATACCGTTCCGGCATTGAATCCATGCCAAAAGGACAATATGAAGCGGCTGCGGTATTAGGATTCGGTAAACGTCAGACCTTTTTTAAAATTATATTGCCCCAGGTTATAAAACGTATCCTTCCCTCCATGGGAAATGAATTTATGACTTTAGTAAAGGATACCGCTTTGGTAAGTGTTATTGGGGTCAGCGAAATATATGGGCTTGCTACGGATACCATGTCAAAGATAAGTTCACTGATTCCTTTAATTATGGCAGGGGTATTTTATTTAATCATGAACAGTGCAGTATCGAAATGTTGTTCCATAGCGGAAAGCAGGATGAGTTATTATCGGTAGCTCAGGAGGAAATTATATGAGTATATTAGAAGTAAATAATTTGGAAAAAAGCTTTGATAACCTCCAGGTGTTAAAAGATATAACCCTTACCGTGGAAAATGGTGAGATCATATCCATTATCGGTTCCTCAGGTTCCGGTAAATCAACCTTATTACGATGTCTTAACCGGTTAGAAACCGTTGATTCCGGTGAAATTATAGTAGATGGTGACACGATGGTGTCCGGTAAAAAGGGAAAAAGCATTTATGCCGGGGAGAATGTCTTAAAGAAAATACGGATGAAAACAGGTCTGGTTTTTCAGAGCTTTAATCTGTTTCCCCATTATAATGTATTAAGAAATATTACGGAAGCGCCAATCTGTGTTGCGGGGATTCCAAAAGAGAAGGCGGAAAGAACCGCATACGAATTGCTGGATAAATTAGGTCTTGGAGAGAAGGCTGAAGCCTATCCCTATCAGCTGTCCGGCGGTCAGTCACAGCGTGTATCCATAGCCCGCGC
>JAATEU010000083.1 GCA_015655565.1 Clostridiales bacterium | reverse complement strand
TAAGTGTCTGTATATAGTAAGTATTTTCACATTCTAATTTAGATATTTCGTATAGCTTTCTGGTATTCGAACTATGCAAACTGCCGATTATAATCATAGCGTCAGATTCTTTAGCAAGCTGCCTTGCTTCCGTTTGACGCTCTTCGGTAGCATTACATATCGTATTTAAAACAATTACATCATAACCCTTTTTTGATATAATTTCAACTAAATCTTGAAAATTCTTGTAATTAAATGTCGTTTGGGACACGATACACAGCTTTTGATTCATGGGTAAATTCAGGTTTTCAGCCTGATTTACATTTTCAATTACGGTAAAATTGCCGATACACCATCCTTCTATTGCTTCCACTTCAGGATGTTTGTCATTGCCGATTATGATAATGTGACGTCCCAGTTTACTTTGTTCCTTTACTATTTTGTGGATTTTTATAACAAACGGACAGGTAGCATCAACTAATTTTAATCCCTGAGTTTCTATGATATCGTAGACTTCCTGAGATACCCCATGAGAACGTATGATTATTGTACCCTCTGTAATGTCTTTTAATTCTTCAATTGTATGAATCAATCCAACACCCTTTGCAGATAAATCCGCTACTACCTCTTCGTTGTGGATAATCGGTCCATAGGTGTACACCTTTGAACCTTTTTTTACTTCATCATAAACCATATCGACCGCGCGTTTAACACCAAAACAAAAACCGGCATTCTTAGCAAATACTGTTTTCATAATAAATCACCATTATACTTTTCTTTGAATAATGAAATAATTTTATCAATCACTTCATCAATTGTCATATTGGAAGAATCCACCAGTACAGCATCTTCGGCCTGTTTAAGCGGGGAAGTCTCACGGGTCATATCCTGGCGGTCCCTGTTAATGATATCCTGTTCTATTTCTTTTACATTGCAGAAGATACCTTTGCCGTCAAGTTCCTTAAAACGTCTTAACGCCCTCTCTTTGGTACTTGCAGTAAGATACACTTTTAAATCGGCATCCGGCAATACTATGGTGCCAATGTCCCTTCCATCCATGATAACATTAGAGGAAGCAGCTATATTTTTCTGTAATTCAACCATTTTTGTGCGCACAGCATTATGTTTGGCAACTGCAGAAGCAAGTTTTCCAATTTGTTCCGTACGGATCAAAGCGGTAACATTTTCTCCGTTCAGAATTACCTGCTGTTCACCGCCTATGTATTCAATTATTATATTAACTGAATTACAAGCTCTGGACACTGCCCCGGCATCTTCTGTAACAATAGCCTGTCTTAACATAAATAACGCCATTGCACGATACATTGCTCCGGTATCAACATAAATAAACTGGAGCTTTTGGGCAATGTTTTTTGCTATAGTGCTTTTACCGGCACCGGCCGGCCCATCAATAGCAATATTATAATTTTTCATAACTTAACCAACCTCATTTTAATTTATATAAATAATAGTCCTTTATACGGCACTACCTGCAGAATAAGCAGTAGACCATGCAATTTGAAGATTGAAACCGCCTGTTAACGCATCCAGATCCAGGACTTCTCCTGCAAAATAAACATTGGATGCTAATTTTGACTCCATTGTGTAAGGATTTACTTCTTTCACCTGTATACCACCCTTAGTAATAACAGCTTCGTTATAATCCCGCAACCGTGTTATATGGAATTCCAAACCTTTTAATAAATCAACCAGCCGGCTTCTTTCTTCCTTCGTAATCAGGTTCACTTTCTTTTCCGGGTCAATTTTACTTAATGCTATTATAACTTGAATTAGCTTACGTGGCAATAGCCGATCCAACGCATTCTTATATTGTTTCTTGCTAAATTCATCAAAATCCCTTAAAATTCTGGCATCCAGCTGTTCCTTAGACAGGGCGGGCTTTAAGTCAATGGAAAGTATTAAATCCTTCTTTTCCATATAGGGTATACAATAACTGCTGGCACTTAAAATAACAGGACCGCTTACACCAAAATGGGTAAAAAGCAATTCTCCGAAATCAGAGTATATTTCTTTCTTTTTGGAAGTAATCTTAATATGAACATTTTTTAATGATAACCCCTGTAATTTTTTTACTAAATCAATTTCTTCCACAATCATAGGAACTAAGGAGGGATATAATTTTGTTACGGTATGTCCCATGCTTTTCGCAAAACGGTAACCGTCTCCGGTAGAACCGGTAGCCGGATAGGAAAGCCCGCCGGTGGCAATGATAACTTTATTCCCATATATTATTTCAGGTTTACCCTTAAGTTTTACTCCCAGGAAAGCGTTATCCTTCAAAAGAATATCCGTAACTTCACTGCCATAACGGATATCTGCCCCCTGCCGTTTTAATTCCTTTATTAAAACAGCAAGGACATCGGAAGATTTATCGGATTCCGGAAATACCCGGCCGCCTCTTTCAATTTTTGTTTTCAGCCCTATTTCTTCAAAGAAGTTCATAACATCGAAATTATTACAGGAATAAAATGCCCCATACAAAAATTTGGGATTGGTAACTACGTTTTGGAACAATTCATCCATATTGCAGGCATTGGTAAGGTTACACCTGCCTTTTCCGGTTATATACAGCTTTTTGCCTAACTTTTCATTTTTTTCCAACAGAATTACATCATTTCCGTTTCTTGCCGCAAAAATCGCCCCGAACATTCCTGCCGCACCACCCCCTATAATAATTATTTTCGCTTTATTGTCACTCACCTCTTTACCTCCCTGTATATTGTTTATACAAGGAAAGAATTCCAACTCCTTATTTTTACCAGGAATCAGAATTCCTCCAGTATTTATATGCGGTATACCTTCCATGTATACTGTCTGCCTGATATTCTCGGCTTATCCTGCAGTTATATTAAATATGTTATGTTTTTATTTCGTTTTATT
>JAATEU010000340.1 GCA_015655565.1 Clostridiales bacterium | reverse complement strand
AGATACCTTTATCTTTACATTAGAGGGAACCCTGATATCAATTCCGCCAAATACGGCAGTTGCATTAATTACCACATCTTCATTGATGATTGCATTCCTTAAATCCAGTTCAACACCACCAAATATGGCATTCATGGTTGTTCCTAAAAATTTTTCACCGGTTATCCGATAGCTGTTGCCTGCAAATATGGCGTTATGTTCTGAAGAACCGCCCTGATACTTCACATTAACGTGAATGCCCTGGTCACCACGGAACAGATTTTTAAATATCATGCTGAGTCCGATTAATACAAAAATAAACGGTACGATTAATCTACCCAGAATATTGCTGTCTATAATGCCCTGACTACTCAGCAGCAGCATGACACCTATTATTAATCCTGCCAGGTTGCTGACACGGAATCCGTTTTGAATTAAACTGATGGTACAAGGCACAATAATGAATAATGTCCACCAGCCGCTGAAAAACAATTCAAAATCCCATAAATTAAACGCATTTCCGGCAAAACCGACTCCAATTATAATGAAGAACAGCCCCCATAAAATATTTGATGTTTTTATTCTCATAATAAGCCTCCAATCGTTTTATATTTTATATTCTAATCATACTTTATAACAGTATCCTTAACAAGTTACATTTGTCATAAGGTTATACTGTATATTGTCACATATTAATATGGCTTGAATGATAAATTGAATGATAAATTGAATCCTTGCATTGACTTTAATATGGATTTCATATAAAATTTACATGGATATACAAAAATAACCGGCTGCCCCGGGCAGACGTCTTATTTTAGATGTAATACATAAATATGGCAGGAGTTAAATATGTATCATTTTATCATTAATCCTAAATCCCGTTCGGAAAGAGGAATTAAAATATGGGCAATCGTAAAACAACAGTTGGATATTCTGGATATTTCTTATACCTGTCATATTACGGAACACCAATTTCACGCTACTGATATAACCCGGGAAATTTGTACAAGGTATACCGGTATTAAAAACATCATAGTCCTGGGCGGTGATGGCTCCGTTAATGAAGTCATTAACGGTATTGCCGATTTCAGCGAGGTGCTCTTAGGTTATATACCCTCCGGCTCCAGCAATGATTTAGCAAGAAGTTTAAAACTTCCAAAAGATCCTATCGCAGGTTTAAAAAATATCCTTGCTCCATCCCGTTTCCAATATGTAGATATGGGAGTCATTCATACAAATGATTCTGATTACCGGAGGAAATTTGCAATAAGTTCCGGTATTGGTTTTGATGCCGCCATCTGTGAAGAAACGTTTCATTCCAGATTAAAAAAGCTTCTTAATAAATGTGGCTTGGGGAAATTAACCTACCTAATAATAGCTCTAAAACAATTAATGTCCTGCCGTTTCATGAATGGGACAGTTGCAGTAGACGGAGGCCAGGCCGCCGCCTATCAGAAAATATTAATGATTACCAGTATGATACACAAATATGAGGGCGGCGGGATGCAGATTGCACCTGCTGCAGATCCCTTTGACGGAAAGTTGTCCATATGTATGGTCCATGGCGTATCCCGTTTAAGAATCCTGACCGTATTGCCTTTCCTGTTGTTTGGTAAACACGTTCATTTTAAAGGTGTTGAAACTTTTGACTGCCGTTCCCTTGCTATTGAATTGCGCAGTCCTTCCTGGGTGCATATTGACGGTGAATGTCCCAGTACCATGAAACAGCTGAGAATTTCCTGCATTACAAATCAACTGAGAATTATTATATAGAAAATGCTGGCTATTCAGCCGTATCGGCTGAACGTTATATTTGATGCGCACTAAAGTAAAATACACTTGTATTGGCGCCATTAAACCATAAAAATCGGTTGAAATTGTTAAGAATTTAAGTAATACAATTTTTTACTATAAGAAAGAAGGGATTATATATGAAAAGAAGTTCTATTGCTACACAAATTATTTTATTCAGTTTATTAACAGTACTGGTTCAATTCAGTGCTTATTTCTTTCTGGGTTCCACCTTGTTGGTCTATGGTATTGCAGCCCTGCTGGCCTTATTATTCTCCCATGTTTTTTTAGAACAAACCCTTAGTTATGAATCCTGTTTCAACTACTCTTTGCTTAATATTTTCCTATGTGTCATCATAATACTGCTTTCTTTTTTCGGAAACAGTGATTATTTTGTGATATATGATTCTTACTTACTTCTGTTTATTGCATTAAACTGGTTCATTCCAACACTTTATTGTATTATCCGCAATTTAATGGACAGAAATCCAAAGTATATGGATTTTAATGTATTCTATCATAATATCAGTGTTTTGTTTATCTTTTTTTACGTTGCATTCCTGATATTCACGCTGTTTTTTCAAAATAAAGCCAGTGTATTATACTATACGGATTTCCGTTCGATTAATTTCGTACCCTTTCTAACCTTAGCCACCCTGATTGAAGACTATCTTTCCGGCTATACTGCACTCAAAACCATTATTTTATATTTAGTACAAGGTATCATCCCGTTTATGCCTTACGGTTTTTATGCGACATTACTGTTACGATACCAAAGCCGTCTCTTCCGCTTTATCGTACTCCTGATTTTGCCGGTTTTAGTTGAGATCCTGCAGAGGGTATTTTTACTTGGAATGGTCGATATTGATGATGTTTTCTTAGCTGTAACCGGCGGTTTTATCGGCGCAATATGTTATCACATCCTTAATTCGGTTTATCGTTTTGTTACGGATGAGGATTTCCTGTTTGAGCGGACCCATTATTCCTTTCCCCATAATTCCTTACATTTTTAACTGCCCTGGCTTTATAGATTTTATGGCCTTCGATACAGGGCAAACCCAGGAAGCATTAATGATTCCAAAAACTCCTTAATTCCGCCTGCATGGTATTAAGATTAACGTTAATAATAGGGTACCATTCCCTGGGGAATAAATTCGTATACTGGCTTTGCATAAAACGTTCATCCAGGAGTAAAATGGCACCCCTGTCATCCATGGTCCTAATGACTCTGCCGGCTGACTGCAATACCTTATTCATTCCCTGGTATAAATAAGCATAATCAAAGCCTCTTTTGTTCCGGTTATCATAATAACCGCGGAAGAGTTCCCTTTCACTGCAGATCATGGGAAGTCCGGTACCCACAATCACTGCCCCGATTAAGCGGTCATTTTTTAAATCGATACCTTCGCTGAAAACACCTCCCATGACGCAGAATCCAATCCGGCTTATATTCGGTTCTATGGTAAAATCCTGAAGAAAGGCTTCTTTTTCTGTTTCTGTCATATTGTTTTTCTGGATTATCAGGCCCTTAAGCTTCCCGGCCGCTATCTCTGCAACCTGGTTCAGCATCTGGTAGGAGGGGAAGAATACAAGATAATTACCTTTTTGGGCACCGGTAAAAGCATTAATATATTCAAAAATTTTATTATATTCCTTATTATTACGTCTCGTATATTTGGTGCTGACATCATGTCCAATCATCAGGATGCGGTTATCCTTATCAAAGGGTGACGGTACATAAACAGCATAATCTTCTTCACGGCCTCCCAGCTGTTCCTTATAATACCGGATGGGCAGCAGGGTTGCGGAAAAAAAGACGGCACTTTTCCCTTTATCTAAACAGGAATTCAGATTATCAGAAGGATCCATGCATAATAATTTGATCCGGAATTCTCCCTGTTCATTAAAATCCGTATAAGTAATATATTTATCACTGTAAATCTCATAAATATTAAGGAAATGCCGGATATCCATATACAGACCCAGGATATCCTCCTTCCCCTCAGAATCCCTGAAATCTGTCAGATATTCTTCGAATTCCGTCATCAGCCGCATTAAATGAAGTACAAAGCCGGTGATATCCTCAATTAAGCTGCAACTGTCACAATCCCTTTTTAATTTTAGTAAATCACTGTTACAGGCTTCCAGCCGTTTTTCTAATTTATTGCCGGAATAGAATAACTGCTTTGAACCTGCGGCGCTGTTCTGACTCTTAATCAGTTTCTTTATCGTTAAAAATTGATTTTTATATAATACGGCACTATACATTTCCCTGGCCCGTTCCACCAGATTATGGGCTTCATCAATTAAAAAAACATAATCATTCTTTTTTTCGCCAAGGAAAAACCGGCGGAGATAAACATTAGGATCAAAGGCATAATTGTAATCGCATATGATATTATCCGCCCAATCAGCAACGTCCAGACACATTTCAAAGGGACATACATTATGCTTTCTTGCATACTCAAGTATTAAGTCCCTGGATATATCATTTTCCTTATTTAATAAATCAAAAACAGCGGCATTTACCCGGTCAAAATGCCCCTTCGCCCTGGCACAGGCAGCCGGATTGCAGTCCGGCTTATCTAATATGCAGACTTTCTCTTTGGCCGTTATGGTTACTGATTTTATATGAAGTCCTTTCTGTATTAAATGCTGATAGGTTTCTTCCGCAACGGTTCTGGTTATGGTTTTAGCCGTTAAATAAAATATTTTGCTTACCAATCCTTCCCCCATTGCCTTTATGGCGGGATAAATGGTTGAAATTGTTTTGCCTACGCCGGTGGGTGCTTCAATAAATAGTCTCTTATCCCTGAGTATGGTTTTATATACATCCGTAACCAGCTCCTTTTGTCCGGAACGGTAGGGATAAGGAAAATCCAGGGCCTTTATGCTGTTATTCCGGTATAAAAACCAGCGGATCTGCCATACTGCCCATTTTCCATACTCATCAATTAACCTTAAAAACCAGGCTTCCAATTCCATCAGGGAAAAGGTTTCATTAAAATACTTCAGGTCTTCCGTTTCCAAATTGCAATAGGTCATGCGGATTCCTATTTCTTCCTGTGGGTAAAGCTTGGCATAAATGTATGCATAGCACATGGCCTGGGCACGATGTACAGCCACGGGTGCATCAAGATGGCTTAATTCCATATACACACCTTTTATTTCATCAATTACGATAGCCGGCTCTTCGTCCGGAAGGCTGATAATACCATCTGCCCTGCCTTCTACGCATAATTCAAAGGCAGTATCCTTCCGCAAAACAGGTACTGTAATACTTAAGGGAAATTCCGCACTATAACCAGAACCCATCTGTTTTTGTATCTTGCGATGGATTCTGCTTCCCTCCTGCATAGCGTCCACATCCCGTCTGCCCCCGGTCCTGTTATCCAGATCACCGGAGCGGAGAATAAATTCTACCAGGTTTCTCACTGATATTTTAATTGTATCGCCTTTATCCTTAACCATGTTTTACTGCTCTCCCTGCTATTCCCAAACGGTCAAAGCAGATATCCGTATATCCGTTTTGACCAGCAGACAATCACTAAGTTGCCGGTAAAAAATCATATACTATATAAATTCCGTATAATCTTCGTCATCATCTCCATACAGACCATTTGCATAGCCTTTGGTCCAGTCAATTGTATTGGTTCTTCTATGTTTTACCTGAGGTTTATTTGTTTTTTCTGGTTTTCTGCCGTTTTCCTGGTTTTTCTTAAATACCGCTTTCTTTTCTATTTCCAGGCGTTTTATTGTTTCAAATTTATCAGGCTGTTGTTCTTTCTCTTTATTTTGTGATGTCCTTACCCTGGAGTCACCCATTCGTTGGTCTTTTCCGCTGCCATAACCTTTTCCATACATTTTGTCAGTATCATAATCCTTATTATAACCGCCATCTCTTAGATCCCTGCTCCTGTTATCGCCGCCGGATGGTTTCCGGTCCCTGCCGTCTTTCGCTCCATAGGGCTTCGAGTCT
>JAATEU010000579.1 GCA_015655565.1 Clostridiales bacterium | reverse complement strand
GTACCCATCAAAATGCCTAAAAACGTAAGGCAAGTCGGAAGTATTGGAGCTTGTAATAAAGTTATATATGTGGAAGACTATGTTATGACTTATATAAAACAGCTTTCAGATAAAGAACATACCGGCTGCAGGATAGCAGTATTGCTTGGTTATTATGTAAAGACGGAGGAAGGCAAAAATATATTCATCAAAGGTGCAGTTGAAATGATGAATACGGATTTCAGCAATGGGATTGCTTTTTCGGACGAGGGCTGGACAAGTATATATGAAAATATTAAAAAGTATTTTACGGATGTTGAGATTATAGGCTGGTGCCTGGCGGGACCGGAATTTTTCATAGAAAGCGGAGAAAAAATACGTAAAATCCATGTAGAAAATTTTTCCGGGCCGGATAAAACCTTATTGAAAATGGATAGCATGGAGAAAGAAGAAGCATTTTATTTAAACGAAAACAATCAGTTGGTAAAACAGAACGGTTATTATATCTATTATGAAAAGAATGAAGAAATGCAAAACTATATGCTGGAAAGTAAAGAAGCTGTAAGTGAAGAAAAGAATTATAATGACCAAACGACCAGAAAAATTCGGAATGTAATACAAGAAAAGAAGGAAGTGAAGGATGACAGAAGCATTATCCGCCTGTTATACGCCGCCAGCACCCTCCTGGCAATTATTGTACTGGTCATTGCTGCAACAATGTTAGATAATTATGAAAAGATGAAGAATATGGAGGCGGCTCTTAATACAATATCTGAAAATCTTACTCTGGTTAATAATGATGGGAATAAATCTGATGATGAAACCCAACCTGAGGATGGGAATCAGGCAGAGGAAGACACCCAGGCAGCGGATGGGAACAGGGACGATACGAATCAAGCTGCACAAGGGAATCCGGATGATGCCGAAGATTCCCCGACACCGGAGGAAACTGCCGGGAATAATGAAAAAGCTGCAGAGGATATGCAAGCTGCGGATAATGGACGGGAAACCACGGAAGTTGAAACCATTTCCGGAAAGATAAACAGTAACGGGGAAGCAGATAATGCTTCTCCTGACCCGGCCGGCAATACCCGGCCGGTTGATAATTCTAATAATGCTTCAGACACGGCAGGGGCCGCGGACAATGAAACTGACGGTTCCGGTGCAGAAGAAACTGCTAATTCAGGAGAATCTTCCAAAGAAGATTCCACACAGGCATCGGCGGCAATAAAATACTATGTTGTACGTGCCGGAGATTCCCTGACAGCCATCAGCTATGAGTTATACAATACTTTTAGTTATATGGATGAAATAAAAGAATTGAATGGAATAAAGGATGAAAATAAAATATATGAAGGACAAAAATTAATTGTACCTTAGAATCAACTTGAGGCAGTGCCGTATCTGCCTGCAGATGCGGTATGCCATGAGAGCAAAACAGAAAGCTGTCAAAATGAGTATGGTATTATAAGCTCATGGTGACAGCTTTACTTGTATAAAAAAAGTATAAAAAAATAAAAAAGGTAGTGTCAATATGAGAAAAATAAGGTATAATTAATCATATATGTACTAAATTATAAAGTTTTTATCAAAATAAATAAAGACAGAAGGGAATATATGGCAATCGAATTGGAAAAACGTGAGTTAAGAAGCTATGAAATAAGAAAACGTAAGCGTAAACAATTAGTTACTATTTTATCGGTAGTCATCATAATTGCAGCTGTTGGTTTTATTACTTTTATAGTTAATTTAATATTACATAAAAATTATACAAGCTTTCAGGTGCTTCATTCAACAGAGAGAAACGACAGTGATTCCGCACAATATGAGCGTTATGGAACCGATGTAATCCGATACAGCAGGGATGGTGCCATGGCAATGGACGGGGCAGGGAATCTGCTCTGGAACGGTACCTTTGAAATGAAGGATCCCATTGTAGATGTCTGTGATAAATATGCGGCAGTCAGTGACAGAGGCTATAAGACCGTACAGGTATTTAACGGAAATGGAGGAATGACTACAATCAATGTTCTTAATCCGATTATAAAAACCGAAATTGCCAATCAGGGAGTAGTTGCGGTATTAATGGATGGTGACGGCGTAAATTACATTGAAATTTACAGCGAGGACGGGGAATCCCTGGTGGATACCAGAACGGTCAATAAAAAGGATGGATTTCCTGTTGATTTTTCCTTATCAAATGACGGAAGAAAAGTAGTAACCAGTTATATTTCCATAAATGATGGAAATATGCAAAGTAAAATAACGTTTTATAATTTTGGAGAAGTAGGAAAAAATTACGTAAACCGTGTAGTTGGGGGGTTCGACTATGGACAGACCATTATTCCTAATATAGAGTTTATAAATAACAATACCGTATGTGCATTTGGTGATGACCGGTTCAGCATATACTCCATGGAGCAGACCCCCAAGGCAGTATATGAAGAAACCTTTAAGGTTGAAATCAAGAGCGTGTTCCACAGCGAAAAATATGTAGGTTTTGTCTTAGACAATGTGGAAGGAGATGACAAATACCGTATTCGCCTTTATGATTTAAAAGGGAAAACCATTCTGAATAAAACTATGAATTATGATTATGATAACATTTTTCTGTCCGGTGAGGAAATAATTCTGTATTCCAATTTAGAGTGGATTATATTGCGTTCCGACGGGAAGGAGAAATTCCATTATACCTTTGAGAAGGAAATTTCATATATCATGCCCGTCAATAATATGGACAGATATATTATTATAGATAATTTAAATATGGAAGAAGTAAAGTTAACAGATAAAGAGAAATAAAGGCTAGTAGTCCAAAAAGTTTGTAATCGTCAGAATAAAGTGAGCTTCTATATAATTCAAAAGCTAGGCGCTTGTTAATCACTTTATCCGGTTATCATTTAAACAAACTTTTTGGACTACTAGTACAGGGTTGCGTAAGATTTGCTTAATTCAAGGCTTGATATTTGTGTTGGAGCAAGGCGGAGAAATGAGGCGTAGCAGGTGGCTGCGCTAATTGGCGACAACGCAGTGCCGGCGTAAATAGCTGGTACTGAATTAAGTGAAATCTATGCAACGCTGTACCAGATATTATATAATGTTTATTATCATGAAGACTCAAATTATAGAAAAAATAATAAACAGATGGAGGGATAAGAATGAATTGGTTAGTAGTATTGGTACTGATAATTTTAGCAGGGTATGCACTAAACGGAAGAAGAAGGGGTTTTATCCGGACCGTGTTTACACTCTTTTCCACTATTATAGCGTTAATACTGACAACGTGGATCAGCCCGGTAGTAAGTAAAGAATTGCAAAAGAATGATAAGGTAATGGGGTTTGTAACGGAGAAGGTCAATAAAGTTGTTGATTTTACCGATATGGGAAACAAGAAATCAGACCAGTTAAATTTTATTGATAAACTGCCTTTATCAAATTTAATGAAAAATACCCTGATTGAAAATAATACGAAGGACGTATATGCAGCAATGGCTGTTGACAGCTTTAAAGATTATGTAAACGGTTCAATTGCGCGGATTATAATAAACGCCGCAGTGTTCCTGCTGATTATGCTTATTATAACAATTGCTCTGGCCGTCCTCTGCGAAACTCTGAATATTATCAGCAAATTACCTCTCATAAACGGACTTAATAGAACAGCGGGGCTATTTTCAGGTCTTTTACAGGGAATCATTATTATATGGGTCGGATGTATTTTCCTGACAATGCTCAGTAGTACAGAATTCAGTCAGACCATATTTGCCATGATTAATGAGAATGTTTTCTTAAGTACAATTTATAATAATAATCTGCTGTTAAACTTTGTAATGAATTTAGGTGCCATATTATTCTAACGATTATAAATGATAACAATTCAATCAATTGATTGAATTTCTCTATTCAAAAGAGTATACTGAACATGAATTTATATTGGAGCTTTTGCAAAAGAATAAAAAGTAAAATTTTGTATTTCTCAAGAAGTAATTTTAATATTTTAAGAATAGGAGTGTAAAAAAATGAATGATATTTTAATGAGTATTAAAAAAATGGGAATTGTTCCGGTTGTAAAATTGGATCATGCAGAAGATGCAGAACCTCTGGCTAAAGCACTTTGCGAGGGCGGCCTGCCATGTGCGGAAGTAACCTTCCGAACCGATGCAGCAGAAGAAGCGATCCGGATCATGACAACAAAATATCCCAATATGCTTGTAGGAGCCGGAACTGTTTTGACGACGGAACAGGTTGATAAAGCGGTAAATGCCGGTGCTGTTTTTATTGTAAGCCCCGGCTTTAATCCCAGGATCGTAAAATATTGCATTGAGAAAGGCATTCCGGTTACACCCGGATGTGCTAATCCAAGTGATATTGAACAGGCGATTGAATCAGGGCTTGAGGTGGTAAAATTTTTCCCTGCTG
>JAATEU010000088.1 GCA_015655565.1 Clostridiales bacterium | reverse complement strand
CCTTAGAATCCTTTACCAATACAAATACTTAAAAAATAAACCTCATCTATTCCATTTTGCAATAATATATTGGTACATGCTTAAATTGTACTGCCAGTAGTATATATGTCATCTATTAACATTATTTTGCGTATAATATTCCGGTATTGCATACTTTCTTCCTTAGAATAGGAAAAGGCCTTTTCTAAGTTTTTTAACCGTTCTTTATCATTTAACTGCTTTTGAGGCAATGTTTTTTTATCTCTTTGCAGAAGATGGGATAATACAGGTATATTAAGTTTTTTACCAATACCTTTTGCAAGAATATCAGCCTGATTATAACCTCGATTAAGCTGCTTTGTTTTATGGATCGGAATGGGTGCCAATACATCCGGAGAAATATTTTTTATCTCTTTACCATATCTTTTGATTATCTCATAAACATAAAATTCACTGTATTCTCTTCTGCCATGAAATTTAAAATCCCCTATGGATTTCTTCATATAAGAATCATATACCCACAAAGCATAACCTTTTACATAGTGGTAATGCTTTCTCTCACAATCATGGCAAAATTCCTTTTCTTCCGATTCTATTGGTTTACTGCACTTTTTACATCGAGGCTCTTCTATTGGTATTAGTTTTAATTTACAAGGAGGACATACCAATTCTCCCCTGGGATTGACTATGTCGCCGCATATTGGGCACCTTATTGGATATATAATATCAATTAATGTTTTTAACAAATTTCTCCCCCTGTAAGTTTTATATAACTTCCGCCCCCAGGTTAAACAATGCCGCCTGTTTTGGCATAATACTTAATCAGGGCATAAAACAGCTTTTTTTCAATATATATAAAGTATATCAGAATAATTTAACCGGATATATGCCACGGTCAACTAATGCGCGGAAGGATTCTACAACTATTTGCTTATCTTCTTTATAGGTGACGCCAAACCATTTATCATTTGACGTAAGTACACGCACCGTTGCTTTTCCTTTCTTAATCAGACTGCCGACTTCCTCCGGAAGTAAATATTCCGACTTCAGCTCGTTTCCATGTTCATCAAGAAAAGATATAAATCCATCCTCAAGCTCTTTTAACAGCCCGGGTGTAAATCCCCACATATTCATGGATACGGCGCTATTCAGATCAATCTTAATTTTTCCGCCTTTGCCGTCTGAAGCAACTGCAATATTGCCCTGGCGTTTTATCTCCCTGGTTTCAACAATATCGGCAAGCAGCCCCTTCTCATCAACTTTACATACGCCCCGTGTAACCGCACCATTTTCACTTAAAGTATTGCCAAGTACAAATCCGGCCATGCAGAAATCATGATCGGATTCCGGCTTAATGGCTGCAAGGTAATCATGGACCTTAACAAATGCTTCTTTACCATAATAATCGTCCGCATTAATTACGGCAAAGGGTTCCTGTACTACTCCAATACAACTCATTACTGCTTGTCCGGTTCCCCAGGGTTTTGTTCTGTCTTCCGGTTTTTTATAACCTGCCGGTAAATTGTCAAGCTCCTGGAAAACATATTCCACTTCAATACTTTTAGCAATACGGTTACCTATAATTTCTTTAAAATCCTGTTCCAAATCTTTTCTTATAATAAATACCACTTTATTAAATCCGGCTTCTATGGCATCATAAATGGAATAATCCATTATAATTTCACCACCGGGACCAACCGGTTCCAACTGTTTTATTCCGCCATACCTGCTTCCTAACCCGGCTGCCATAATTACTAATGTTGTTTTGTTCATAACAATCCCCTTTCGTTTATACCCTATATTTTTCAAATTTTTATTATGATCTATCCTTCGCACTGTTGTAATTAAAACTTTGTTCCTATTATGAATTTTTATTTTTGTTTATTATACTTTCAGATAAACATTTTTGAGTTCACTGCAGTTTTCTTTGCTTACATTATAACGCAATCCTGGAAAACTTGCACGAAATATTTTAACTCCCATGGCATGCCACATCTGCTTGCAGATACAGTACTGCCTCAAATCAGGAATAGTATAAAAAATACAAAGTATTTTTCACACTATTCCTGATTTTGATATAATTCCTTTATCCGCTCCGAAAGACCGGAATACCTGCGCTGTTCACTTTCATTGTCAATCATCATTTGAACGGTTTCCTGGCTGCCGACAATGGTAACGCAGTTTTTTGCCCTCGTTACTGCCGTATATAAAAGATTCCGGTTAAACAGCATCCTGGGTCCTGTTAATAAAGGCATAACTACCGCAGGATACTCACTGCCCTGAGATTTATGAATGGTAATGGCATACGCTAACTCCAATTCTTCCAATTGGCCGAAGGTGTATTCAACCATTCTTCCTTCCTCATATTCCACGGTTACCAGTTCTGCAAATAAATTAATTTCCTTAATAACTCCGGTATCACCATTGAAAATACCCGTCCCGCTTTCCGCCGTAATTCCATATCGGCTTTTGCTTTCCCAGGTCAGCTGATAGTTATTCTTAATCTGCATTACCTTATCACCTTCCCTGAAAACACAGTTATGATACTCTTTTTCCTTTCTATCCCCGGCCGGGGGATTTAAATATTGCTGCAATACCTGATTTAACCGTTCAACTCCTAATTCCCCTTTTCTCATGGGGGTTAATACTTGTATATCAAAGGATGTGGCATTTACATATTTAGGCATTTTATCACGTACTAATGTAACAATAACCTGGATGATAACATTTACATCCTCCCTTTTTAACAGGAAAAAATCCTTGCTCTTATTATCCAGATTAATCTCCTCGCCGGCATTAATCTTATGGGCATTCACTATAATATCACTTTCCGTAGCCTGTCTGAATATCTTAGTTAATTTAACTACGTTAAAATGGCGGGAGTTAATGATATCCTTTAGTACATTACCAGGCCCCACGGAAGGAAGCTGGTTCACGTCTCCCACCAGAATCAGTCTCGTGCCAACCATAATAGCCCGCAATAAAGCATGCATTAAACTAATGTCAACCATGGACATTTCATCAATAATGATAACATCTGCTTCCAGGGGATTTCCTTCATTCCTTTCAAATATTAATTTGTTCTCTATATCACCGGACATTTTAGATATCTCCAATAACCGGTGAATTGTCCTTGCCTCATATCCGGTGGTTTCCGTCATTCTCTTAGCAGCTCTTCCGGTAGGTGCCGCTAACAGGATATCCATTCCTTCCGCTTCAAAAAAGCGGATGACCGCATTAATTGTAGTAGTTTTACCGGTACCGGGTCCGCCCGTTAATATAAGCAGACCGTTCCTTGCAGCTTCTGCTACTGCAGTTCTCTGCATTTCATCTAATTCTATCTGAAACTGCTTTTCAACAGCGGTTAACCGATAATCAATTTCAGTCAGTGATAAATCATATTTAATGTTCAGGTCACATAACATCTTAGCTGAATTTAATTCCAGGTAAAATAAACTTGCTCCATATATCTGCTTCCCGCCCTTACTTTCACGTACAATCAGCTTTTTATCCATTGCTAAGTCTATAATATGGTGCTCCAGCCCGCTTACATCTACTCCTAAAAGCTCCGCCGTTCTGGCTGCCAGCACTTCCTCCGGCAAATATACATGGCCTCCCTGGCTTCCCTGCAGTAATATATATAAGATTCCGGCCTTTATCCGATAATCGGAATCCGTTCCAATACCAATCTTTCCGGCAATTTCATCTGCAAGCTTAAATCCGATTCCATGAATGTCCTCTGCCAGCTTATAGGGGTTTTCCTTCACAACCTGGTACATTTTAGCGCCATATTCTTTATATATTTTAACCGCCAGGGTAGTCGTGATCCCAAATTGCTGCAGAAACAGCATTGCCCCCCGCATATCCTTTTTATTATCAAATTGTCTGGCAATTTCCCTGGCCATATTATCACTGATACCCTTCACTTCTGCCAGTCGTTCCGGTTCCTCTTCAATAATATGGAAAGTATCTTTTTTAAACTTTCTGACAATACGGGCCGCCAATGCATTTCCAATGCCCTTAATTGCTCCGGAGCCTAAATATTTCTCAATGGATTGTAAATCCTCCGGTTCTTTAAATTCATAACTCTGGACCTGGAACTGTTCCCCATATAATTGATGGGCGGTATAATTTCCGGTGGCACGGATAAATTCTCCTTCACCAATAAAAGTAAACGCTCCAACACAGGTTATTTCCAAATCATCATTGACTAAAGACAAAACAGTATAACCATTTTCCGTATTACGAAATACTATTTTATCCACATATCCCTCTAAGATTTCAGACAAATTATTTTCCGCCTCCTTTCATTACGCCGCCCGGCAAAAACAGATACCTGGTGTCAGCGCAATAACAGCCGCCCCGGCAGATGCCCTTATATTAACCCCCAGCCCAAAGTTATTTATATTAACGAAGTCTTCATTATGGTTAATATAAGACTGCCCCAAAACTTATCTCCGAATAATTGCACCTGGAATAGTAATAAACCCTCATCCTGTAACCAATAGAATGCACACCTTGCCGGCATCCTTTTGTCATAAATACAGAATAACTGAGTTAGGGTCAGTCTTTTTCCAGGCGCAAATAAACCTTAAGTTATGGGACAGAATTTTATATATTTTTAGTTAAAGCGAATATTCCGGGTCCGCAACCCTGCTTGGCTCTATCCTGTTACGCAGCTTTGCTTAATTTCTTTTCATGGATTCATAAAGCATCTGTGCAATGCCTATATCTCCTCTTTCCGTTACATCTTCGGCATATTCCTGATAAAGCATATCCCCGAAATAATTAAGGTATTCATTATCTTCATCATTATCCGGAACTGTTTTCTTCATTTCTTTAAACAACTGTTCAACAAAATAAGATTCAAAGCTTTTACATACATCCATTAATTCTTCATCTGTAGAGTTATCTAAATTGCTGTTTAATTTCGATTCAAGTTTGCTGGTACTATCAGAGGTATCCAGTGTGGCGGCCGTAGCACCAAATAATGAATCGTTTCCTATTGCTATACTCATATCCTTACCTCCTGCTAATTACGCAGATTATTGGCCTGCTGTAACATATTGTCTGCTGCCGTAATTGTTTTTGAATTCATTTCATATGCTCTTTGTGCAACAATAAGATCTACCATTTCACTGACAGCCTGAACATTGGAGCTTTCCAAATACCCTTGTTTTATGATACTCTTCTTCACATTCGTATCCTCCGATTCCAGTTTTGGCGTTCCGGAAGCGGCTGATTCTTTTAATAAACTGTCAGACGTCTTTTCAAGTCCGGCCGGATTGTTAAATTGTGCAAGACTAATCTGTATTCCAAGTGACTGCAGTTCACCGGCAGCATCCGGATACATCAGATTACCATACTCATCAAACTCTAATAAGGAGGTATTTAACTCAGGCTCCAATACTATCGCTGTACCTGTGGTATCCAGCAGGGGATATCCTTCCGAAGTAGCTAAAGTGGTACCATTGGTACCATTGGAAAGACCAAAGGAACCATTTCTTGTATAACCTATACTTCCGTCAGCCAACTGTACCCTGAAAAAACCATCGCCCTGAATGGCAAAGTCATAGTCATTGTCGGTTTCCAATAAACTTCCCTGGGTATATTGGGACATAATGGCGGAATTCTTAACTCCCAGACCGGCCTGTATTCCTAACGGTTTATCCTCTCCGTTGCTGTCTGTGGAATTGGCTTGTATTGTCTGATATAACAGTGACTTAAATTGCGCAGTTTCTTTCTTATATCCGGTTGTATTAATATTAGCTAAATTATTTGAAATAGTATCCACATTAGTTTGTTGTGATATCATACCGGAAGCTGCTGTCCATAACGAACGCATCATAAGCTTATCCTCTTTCTTTTGTAATAGTTATATTATAATGATCCAGCCCTTATCTCCCGCAAGCTGTTTTCCTATGTTTTTCATGAAAATGCGGGTTCCGGTGGTATTTATTAAATTTTCCCCACTGAATTAACCGCAAGGTCCAATGTACCGTCTACTGTCTGGATTACCTTCTGGTTTGCTTCATAAGCTCTGGAAATGGCAATCATATCAACCATTTCAGAAATGACATTAACATTGGACTGTTCCGTATAACCCTGACGGACTGCTGCCGTACCGGTAACTTCATTGGCTCCGTCTAAAGCCGTATACATGGTATCCCCCTGTTTTTTAAGATAATTATAATCTTCAAAATCAGTTATTAAGACCTTGTCAATATATACGCCATCCGCATATACTAAACCATCACCGTCAATAACAATCTCTGCT
>JAATEU010000532.1 GCA_015655565.1 Clostridiales bacterium | reverse complement strand
GTGATTCCAGGTGTTATCATTTACATGATGCTTCCGGTCATACAGAAGCAGCATACACTGCTCCGAAACGATACATACGTTCTCAATCCATCCGGAATACTGGGAATACCTGCTTAAGGCATTCATCATGTCCCTGCTTATCCTGGTTTTATTTCCCTCCTGTAATTCATAGGCTTTGGCCAGTTCATAAAGTTCATTGTCAAGTGATATCTCGGCTGCTATCTGAATAAACTCTTTCATGATAAAATTCAGGTTCTGGTTAATGGAAGACAGCACAACCTTTTCCGTACTGTAGGTTTTATCTTTTAAATATTTCTTATACTCCTGTTTCAGATAGCTTTGGATCACAATAAAAGTAAACGTAACCAATACAAGGAAAACAAATACAAAAGAACACCATAGGTGGGACCGATAATAGGTTTTTAGCTTACGGAATGCAGCTGACTTCATTCTATTCAATCTACGCACTTAACCTTTCATTTGGAATATTATTTAATAAAAACAGCTTGCGGGAAACAGCAACCGAATAGTTACCAATTTTTAATAAATGAAACTTATAAATTGCTACAATAAAGTTATATGATATATTAATTATTATAACAGTATCGCTATGCTAAATCAAATATGTATTAAATGTCATTTATTATATTTATGGCCCATAACAGTCTCTCCCGCACATTAATGTACACATTTAACAAATATATTATTAATTGTCCCCTTTTCATATTGCTAAAAATGTTGTAAACTAATATTATCCATTTAAACACATATATGGTCTTAAAATTATAAGGAGGATTAAAAAGTTATGACTGCATACGCCAAGCTTAAAAGCAGGGAGTGGATTGGAGTTTAATATGAAAAAATTTCCGGTTCAGCTCCAATTATTTATGATACTGTTCTTAGTACTGGTTATTCCCATGTCCATTATATCGTATTACAGCAATACCAGTATGATGCGATATTCTGAACAGGAAATAGCAGATTCTGCTATGACAAAACTGGATTCAAACATTACCCTGAATGAATTTGCCCTCAAAAACGTAATTGTGGATGTACTGCAAATGGTAAAAGAAAATAAATTTAATACGATAAAAAATATAACTTCTTATACCGAATTAAATTCCGGCTATGAAAAAATTAACAGTGCAATCAATATTTTTTACAGTATGAACGAAATGCTGTCCAATGACAGTACCGTATATTCCATCTATTTTTATCTGGATAATGCGGATTACGTCATTTCAACCAATAAAGGAATCGTGCGTCTGGAATATTTTGAAAGTATGGACTGGCTGGAGGCAGCCATGAATGAAATCAGCGGCGCAGGCGGTGTCTGGTATCCCAGGATACTGAATAAGGCAACCGTTACCGAAATCGAAAAGGGAACAAAATATTCAGAATCCATTCATGTAATATCCTATGTTTACCGGCTTAACCGTCTTACAACCTCTACAAAAGGCACTATTGTAGTCAATGTAAACGAATCCAAGGTAAACAGCTTTTTTAATTCAAATAAATACAATTCGGTTTCTGCCGGCTACATAATTGATACAAAAGGAAATGTTATTTCCCATAAAGATAAGTCACTGATTCATCAAAACTTAAGTGAAGTGAATTATATAAGGAACATACTGGAAACCAGTGCGGATTCCGGATACGAATATGTAAATGCTGACGGTGAAAGAATCCTGTATACCTTTTATAAAACTTCCTTTAATCACTGGATTTATATTACAGCCTCTTCCATGGATACCTTAATGGAAAAATCAAATGCAGTCAGAACCAATTTCATGATTCTTACCATCGTAATTATTGCCATTGGAACAGTAATTACCGTACTGGTATCCATCAGATTTTCAAAACCAATGAAGCAGCTGGTAAAAAATATGAAAAAACAGGCGGGCTTTGAAGATAAAGAGAATAAGAATGAACTTGCTTTTCTTTCGACTGCTTTTGAAAAAATCAGGGAACAGGAGGAAGGTCTTCATAAACTGTTAAAAGACAGGGAAACAGAAACAAAATATTTGGCGTTCCATAATTTACTGGCCGGTGAAATTGCAAACAATGCTGAAATGGAAGAAATAAAAAAAGCCTTTCCCTACAGCCACTATATTGTTTCACTGGTATCGACGGATAATATAAAATCCTATTTAAAGGAAGCGAATCCTGAAATCAGAAGTTATCAGCGGTATATATTGTTTGATAAATTTGAAAATGCCTTTCCGGAAGAATATCATGTATGTTGTGCAAGATACGAAGCCGGAACGATTGCCATTATTATAAATATGGAATATTATGACCAGGTAAGGGTGCCGAAAACTCTTAAAAATGTACTTAACCAATTAAAAGCCCTGGCAAAAGAAGTCCGGGGATATACCGTAACCATAGGAGTAAGCGGGGTGCATAACGGTTATGACGGAATAAAAGAATGTGTTTATGAAGCCTCGGAAGCAGTGAAACAGAGATTATTAACCGGAGGAAACAGTATTATCTTCTGGGAATCCCAGAAAAAAGAAAACAAAAAATTCCATTATTCGTATAACAGTGAGAAAAAGATCCTTAATTTCTTAAATAACGGAGATTTTGACAGCTTAAAGACAGAACTCAGGGAAATTGTAAATCAGATGAAAGAGGAAGAGGATATTTCAAATGACAATATCTTGCTGATTTTTAACCAATTAGTTGGTGCAACCATTAAATATCTTGTAGAACATAACATTAACACAAGCAAGATTTTCAGGAGCAATATAAATATATATTCGGTTATTGCTAACTTGGATACGGTAGATGAAATAGAAGAATACCTGATTGAAGTATATAAATCTATTTTGGATTACACTGCTCCAAACAGGGAAAATAAGGAAATCAAATATTGCGAGCAGATCATACGGTATCTTGATGGACATTATAAGGAGGATGTGAGGTTTGATGATATCGCGGAAGAAATAGGTATCAGTTATTCCTATTTAAGGAAACTTGTCAAAGAAGAAACAGGAAAAAGTTTAATTGATAATGTAAATATTTTACGTATTGAAGAAGTAAAGAATTTGCTGCTTCATACCGATTTAAGCATTTCACAGATTGCACAGGAAGTCGGATACCGGAACATCCAAAGTGTAATCCGGTTTTTTAAGAAGTATGAAGGTATCTCCCCAAGTGAATTTAAAAGCCTGAAACAGAGAGACATTAATTAAGCTTATTGGAATGCCAATACAAAATATCTATAAAATAAGTGGATTCCCACTGTTTTATAGATATTTTTTTTGATACTGCATCATCATTTATGATGAAAAATGAACTGAATTATATGACTGAATCCGGTTTTTTTATTGTTTTTTTAATAATTTCAAAATTATATTTGCTTAAATACAGTAAAATCAATGATTTTTACTGTAGCAAAAATGATAAGCTGTGGCAAAAATGATACTTTACATTCACAGGCATTATATATATAGTTCTGATATAGCATTTGTGTATAAAACACATAAAATTAAATGACCAGGAGGGAGGATTTTATGAAATTTGCCAAATCCACCAACAACGTGAAGTCAGATAGTAATTATTTTATTTACGGCAGTAATCAAAAAAATTATAAAAAAAAGGGGTTCCATTTCTATTTGAAAAAAGATTGGCAGTTGTATCTTCTATTACTAGTGCCAATTGCCTTTGCCCTGATTTTTAAGTACGGTTCCCTTTTCGTGTTAGTGATCGCTTTTAAAGATTATAAAATTCTAAAAGGATTTACAGGCAGTGAATGGGTCGGTTTCAAGGTATTCGAAAAAGTCTTTAAAATGAGAGATTTTGGGAAATCAATTCGCAATACCTTATTATTAAACGGTTTAACACTTATTTTAGGATTTCCCCTTCCCATTATATTAGCACTTTTATTGAATGAAGTAAAAAATAAATATTTTAAAAAAATAACACAGACTTTATTATATCTGCCCCACTTTTTATCTTTTGTAATTATAGGCGCAATTGCTTACCAAATTTTCGGTCTGGCAAGCGGTGTTGTTAATAATCTCATGGAAGCTGCAGGACATGTGCGGATACCTTTTCTGCAGGAAGATACCCACTGGCTTGTTACTTATGTACTGATCAGTGTGTGGCAGACCATGGGATGGGGAACCATTATTTATCTGGCGGCTATTACAAGTGTCAATCCTGAGTTGTATGAAGCGGCAACCGTGGATGGCGCCGGAAGATGGGCAAAATGTGTCCATGTTACATTACCCTGTATCAAAAGTACCGTTGTTATATTGCTGATCATGAATCTTGGCAAAATTATGGGCGGCTCCTTTGAATCGGTAAATGCTTTAATGAACGTAGCAACCACAGAGTATACCAATACCATTCCTGTGCTGGTATACCGTCTGGGGCTTTCCAACGGCAAATATAGTGAAGCAACCGCAATTGGCTTATTCCAATCCGTAGTAGGATTAATATTAGTAGTTGGCTCTGATTTCATTGCCAAAAGACTTGGTGAAGAAGGAATATTTTAAAAGGAGGAAATGAAAATGGTGTCAAATATTAATTCAAAAGCAGTTTCATCCCACAGGAGGCTTTGGACAAAATCAAGAATACATAATTTGCTTACCGATATCTTAATCTATACTTTTTTAACGGTTATCGCATTAACCTGCGTGCTGCCGTTTATACATGTATTTTCAAAATCCATCAGCAATGAAGCATATGTAATAGCCAATAAAATTGTATTATTACCGAAAGGTTTTACCTTAGATGCATATAAAAAAATTTTTGCTGACCTGAGTATTATAAAATCTTTGTGTGTATCCATAACCGTAACCATTGCATTCACAGTTTTGGGCATGATCATTACTATATTTGCAGCCTATCCCCTGTCCAGGAAAAGTCTGAAAGGCAGATCTGTCCTCACATTTCTATTTATGTTTACCATGTATTTCAGCAGCGGAATTATTCCTGAATATTTACTGATAAACGAATTAAATTTACTGGACACCTGGTGGGCTATGGTGCTGCCGCTGGCTTTCAGCCCCTATAACCTGCTGATAATGAAAACTACATTGCAAAGCAATATTTCGGATAGTCTGATAGAATCCGCAGTGATTGACGGGGCAGGGCAATTCAGAATATTAAGAAGTATCGTAATTCCATTATCAAAACCAATTATCGCCACTCTATCTTTGTTTTACGCAGTAGGCAGATGGAATGCCTATCAGGATGCTTTATTCTATATTAAGCAGAATACGGATTTAAGGCCATTGCAATTAAAGCTTTATTATTTGGTTGTTGCAGCAACGGAATCTTTTCAGGCCGTAGCGGAGGGTTCTGCACAATTTACCAATCCTGAAGTTTTAAAAGCCTCCTGCATTATGTTTGCGACAATACCGATTATATGTATTTATCCGTTTGTACAGAAATATTTCGTACAGGGGACAATGATTGGCGCCGTGAAAGGATAATAAACACTTTGGGGGATTTATGCTTTCTCAGCCGTGCCGGAAGCTGGTTTTGAACAGGTTGAGAAAACCTGCTGATTTCAATAAGCGGAGTAATCACTGTACTATTATTTTATATTACAGTATTATAAATAATTTAATTAAAAGGAGGTATTTTTATTATGAAAAGAATGTTTAAAAAGCTCACAGCACTTTCCTTGATTTGTATCCTGACAATGGCTATGACCGTGGGGTGTAAAAGCAAGGAAGCAAGTAACACTGATGAAACAGTAAATTCTGCAGGTGAAAACACAGGAACATATCCGGATTATTCCTCCGGATTTGAAGAAAATGTAACCATTGAAATTCCTGTATATGACAGGGCCTTCGAAGGCTGGAATGTGACAGACAATTATTATACCAAGTGGATCCAATCCCAGTTCGGCGACAAGTATAACGTAACCGTCAAATTTGTAGCAATCGGAAGATCGACAGAAGTAACCGATTATACCCAGATGCTGGCAGCCGATACCGCACCCAATATTATATTTCACTATGATATGCCTCAGATTTTAGCATATTACGGAGAAGGTGCAATACAGAAACTTGACTTAGAGGAGATTGCATACTATGCCCCGGACTACTGGACCTCCATGGGAGAAACAAATTCAACCTATGGTAAGGTAGATGAAGAAAATTATTTCTTCTTTGCCCACAGACCGGAGGCTTATAACTGGCTGACATTAATCCGGCAGGACTGGATTGATGCGGTTGGTATGGATATGCCCTCATCTTTGGAGGAATATAACGAATTATTGACAGCCTGGAAGGAAGCCGGCCTTGGAAACGGCGGAGGTTATCTGGTCCAAAACAATTTTACCTATGATTATCCTTTCCGTACCTGGCCCATTGATGAAAAAGAAAGAGC
>JAATEU010000625.1 GCA_015655565.1 Clostridiales bacterium | reverse complement strand
GTTATAAAAGAGGGAAATATGGCGGCGGTTGAAGCCTCCGTTATTACTGATCCACAGGCGAAACAGGTAAGGAATTTAAAAATTATCAGCTGCCGGGTAAAGGATTCTACGGGAGTGTTAATCTTAAGCTGGTTTAATATGCCTTTTCTGAGGAATAAGCTGCGTGGGGGATATCATTTTATCTTTCGGGGGAAAGTAGTACGCAAGAACGGTATTCTGGTAATTGAACAGCCAGGCATCTATACGAGGGAAGAATACCGGATAAAAATGAATGTCTTGCAGCCGGTCTATGCTTTAACTGCAGGAATAACCAGCAATACCATATCAAAAGCGGTAAAAACTGCCCTTGGACAATTGGATTTATCAAAAGATTATTTACCCAAACGAATTATAAAGGATAATAATCTAATTAATTCTAAAAATGCTTTATGGGAAATTCATTTTCCAAAAAACAGGGAATCCATGACGGATGCAAGGAAAAGACTGGTTTTCGATGAGTTCTTTCAATTTACCTTGGCCCTGGAGACCCTAAAAGGCAAAAAGACAGTTTGGGACAATGACTTTCTTATGACCGAAAAAGAAGAATGTAAATGTCTTATTCAGGAGTTACCCTATAAGTTGACGAAAGCGCAATTAAAAGTTTGGAAGGAAATAAAGGGGGATCTTACCGGCAGTCATACAATGAACCGGTTAATTCAAGGAGATGTTGGTTCAGGAAAGACAATTTTAGCTGCCATGGCTTTGTTTTTAACTGCATTAAACGGTTATCAGGGTAGTCTAATGGTTCCTACGGAAGTATTGGCAAAGCAGCATTATGAGTCTATGACCGGGTTATTTGCCGGGTATGGCATTCAGACCGTCTTACTGGTTGGTTCCATGACCGCTTCCGAGAAAAGGAAAGCCTATGAAAAAATCAAAAATCATGAAACCGATGTTATTATAGGAACCCATGCCCTTATACAGGAAAAGGTCGTGTATGATAAGTTGGCACTAGCCATTACGGATGAGCAGCACCGGTTTGGCGTAAGGCAGCGGGAATCTCTGTCCAATAAAGGAATACATCCCCATGTACTGGTTATGAGCGCCACACCAATACCAAGGACACTGGCGATTATATTATATGGGGATTTGGACATATCCGTATTGGATGAACTGCCCGCAAACCGGCTGCCCGTTAAGAATTGTGTGGTAGATACCGGTTACCGCCCCACGGCCTACCGGTTTATTGCAAAAGAAGCCGGCGCAGGCAGGCAAGCTTATGTTATCTGTCCCATGGTGGATGAAAGTGAAACCATTGAAGCTGAAAATGTGATCGAATATACGGAAAAATTAAAGGAAGCTATGCCTTCTGACCTGATAGTTGAACATCTGCACGGTAAGATGAAAGCAAAAGAAAAAAATGATATTATGGAGCGCTTTACGGCAGGTGCGATACAGGTTCTGGTTTCTACAACTGTAGTAGAGGTTGGAGTTAATGTTCCAAATGCTACCGTAATGATGATTGAAAATGCAGAGCGTTTTGGCCTGGCTCAGCTGCACCAGTTAAGGGGACGGGTAGGAAGAGGAAAACATCAATCTTATTGCATTCTGGTCAGCGGTTCCACCGGTAAGGAAACGAAAGAAAGATTAGAAATATTAAATCATTCCAATGATGGTTTTTATATTGCCGGTGAAGATTTAAAATTGAGGGGACCCGGTGACATGTTCGGAATCAGGCAAAGCGGGGATATGGAGTTTCGGCTCGGTGACATTTATAATGATTCTGCCATACTTATGAAAGCCAATGCAGCGGCAAAAGGCTTAACACAGCAGGAACTGGAAGCAATACGAAAGGAGAACCCGGCTTTGGCTGAAAAAATGAATCATTTTGATATAGGAACAATTTAAAGCTTAGGAATTATTTACCATTTTTATATTTCCCTGATTTTGGAACAGCCCCTTTTTATTTATGGAAATATATAGTATAATAAAAAGCGGAATGAGGAATCTGCAAGCTAGCTTGCAAATTCCGACTGAAGCAACAAGATCATGAACACGTT
>JAATEU010000578.1 GCA_015655565.1 Clostridiales bacterium | reverse complement strand
TGAATTTTTCAGGAGCATAGGCAATGCTTTCCCGGTAGATAACAGGGGTCAGGGCAGCAAGTCCGTGACCGTGGACGATATTGCGCAAACCGCTGGCCGGATGTTCAATTCCATGAGGCACCGTAATACCTGCCATATTAATGCACATACCTCCTAAGGTACTGGCAAGGCTGACATTATCCCAGTCCTCCGTATCTGCCCGGCCGTTGTATATTTTAACCAGGCTTCCGGCAATGAGCTTTATTCCGGTTAAAGCCTGTATTTCTACCAGCGGCTGGCAGGCCTTTGATAAATAGGCTTCCATGCAATGGCACAATGCATCAAAGCCTACGGAGGCTAAAATTTCCTTTGGCATGGAGGTCATTAATTCAGAATCAATAATGGAAGCCTTTGCTACAATCAGGTTCGTACGCAAAGACTTCTTATCAAAGGTTTCATCGTTGGTTAACACGGCAAAGCTGTTCCCTTCGCTTCCCGTACCGCAGGTGGTAGGGATTAAAATCAGGGGAAGTGCCGAGGTTCCGGTTTTGTGTCCGAAAATATAATCAAATACATCACCGTCATTGCAGGCAATAAAGGCAATGGCTTTGGCGCAATCCATAATGCTTCCTCCGCCAACCCCCACTATTAAATCGCAATTTGTCTCCGAAGCAAGCCTTGCACCGGTGTAAGCGGTAGAGGCCATTGGGTTTTGTTCTACCTGATCAAAAACTGTATATTCCAGTCCGGCATCTTTCAGATAAGCGGTTACCCGGGTGAGCAGACCGGTTTTTTTTGTGCTTGATTTACCGGTTACAATGAGGGCTTTTGAACCGTATTTTGCAGCTTCCGTACCCAGTACGGCAGCCTTTCCCCTCCCAAAGATGAGATTGACCGGCAAGTGATAATTAAATTCCATCATGTTCTCCTTTCTATCTGCAGATATTTCTTTCTTCACCTTGTAAGAAAGCTTTTATATTATAATAAATTTCTTTGATGGCTTTATTTCTGGCTTCCACGGATGCCCAGCCCATATGGGGAGTGATAACCAGATTTTCCTTATCCAGGACAGAAAGCAGCGGACAGGACGGATCCATCGGCTCTGTGGACAAACGTCCAAACCCGCACCGGCAATGATTCCTTCTGTTAAAGCCCGTGCCAGGCCGCCTTCCTCTATAATGGCACCGCGTGCCACATTAATTAAAAACGCGGAAGGCTTCATCTTTTTGAATTGGTCATAGGTAAAAAGATTTTTGGTCTGTTCTGTTAACGGCGTATGTATGGACAGGATGTCGGAGGTTTTTAATAAGGTGTCAAAATCAACCGGTGTATAAGGAGAATCACAGGTTCTTCCGGAGGGTGAATAATAAATAATATTACACCCAAAGGCTTCCGCTATTTTGGCGACCTGCCTTCCTATTCTGCCCATACCGGTGATTCCCCAGGTTTTACCCTTAAGTTCATGAAAACGGATGGAAAAAGAGGCGTTTTTTGAATCAAGGACGTAATTCCCGGATTTTACATATTGATTAAAACTCTGGATTTTTTCATATAGATACAGCAGCAGTGTTATTGTATGCTGTGCAACGGAATATGTAGAATAATCCTTAATATTTGCAACAGCAATATTATGTTTACCGGCATAATTAAAATCTACAAAATTCGTTCCGGTTGAAGTCATGGTTATTAATTTTAATTTTTTTGCCTTATATAGTGAATTTTCATTCATGGGAAACTGGTCCACAATAACAATATCGGCATCCTCCAACCGGTCTGCTGCTTCTTCATAAGTGCCGGTAATTTCATGTTCTATAAGACTGCCGAATTCTTTTAAGGAATCAAAACAGATATCGCTGCCTATACGAAGAGTTTCTAAAAGAACGATTTTCATCACATTCCTCCTTATTTCATTATGTAAAGTATACTACATTTATTTTATTTTTACCAGTAGACTTGCCCGAAATAAATATAGGAATATAAACGCCGGTTCATGGTTTAATTATATGTAAACGGTTTTATTTTTAAAAGGTCAGATGTCCTTTTTTTCACATTTTCCAGATGTTATAATGATTCAACATTGAACAAAGGGGTTCTGCCGGCTGACAGCAGGACCCTGTGTTATTTTTTTGCTTTGCTGCAGTTTCCCGGATTTACCCGGAAGGAGAAAGGAGGATTCAGATGACATTGCATAAAAAGGATGAACGGAGTGAAAAGATTATATTTCTTGCAAACTGCCTTTTAAATGCCAATAACAAGGTAAGGGAATTTGCAAGATATAAGGGTATATTTTCCGAAGTACTGAAAGCGATTGATGCCCATGGGTTAGGCGTGATTCAAATGCCCTGTCCGGAAACCTTATATATGGGTAATCAAAGATGGTGGAACAGCCGTAATTTATATGATACTGCAGGGTACCGCAGATACTGCAGGAAATTATCGGAGCAGATGGTGGATTATCTGGAGAACTATCATATTATGCAGTATGATGTGATTGCCGTATTAACCTGTGACGGTTCGCCGTCCTGCGGGATTAAGCATTCCAGCTTTTGTGAAGACTGGGGAGGCCGTCCCAAGGAAATTCCCCGAATATTAATTGAACAGCCGGGCATCTATATGGAAGAATTTATAAAGGAATGTCGGGAAAGAAAGGTAGAATGTCCGGAAATATACGGCTTACCCATGGATGACAGAGAGAAAGGCAGGGAAGAAATTATAAAAGACTTTGAGCAATTTATAATTAAAAAATTATAAAGAGGTAAAATCATGAAGGCAACGACGAAAACAAATTTTGCAGGAATAACCCTGCTAAATCCTTTTATTTTAGCTTCGGCACCGCCTGCCACCAATCCGGAAATCATAGCAAGGAGTTTTGAACAGGGATGGGGCGGAGCCATAATAAAGACAATACAGTATACACCCAGATGGATTAAAAGAAATGTGAATCCAAGAATAAGGGCAGTGAAAGATAACAATCAGATTATTGGTTTTACAAACTTTGAAATCGGGAGTCCCAAAAGCCTGGAAGAATGGGCGGACGGAATAGCCTGGCTTAAAAAAAATTACCCGGAGCATGCCGTATTCTGCAGCTTATTACATACGGATGTACTAATCGAAGAAGAATGGCGTGAGATAACGCGTATGTTTGATGAGGCCGGTGCCGATGGTTTTGAGCTGAATCTGTCCTGTTCCCATGGACAGGCTGAAAGCGGCTGCGGAGCTGTACTTGGGGCAGATGCGGAAAAAATAAAGATGGTTACTTCCTGGGTAAGGGAGGAAACAAATAAACCGGTAATGCCAAAGCTGACCGCCCTGACCGTGGATGTGCCCGGCAAGGGACTGGCTGCAAAGGAAGCAGGAGCGGATGCCATTGCTGCAATCAATACCATGAGTTCCCTTCCCGGCATTGATATCAAAACCTTTACTCCTTATAATACGGTAGACGGAATGAGTGCCTTCCAAGGCTTAAGCGGCAAGGCCATAAAACCGGTGGCCTTAAGGTGTGTGGCCCAGTTGGCGGGAGCAACCGGTCTCCCTATCTCCGCAACCGGCGGTGCCTATACCTGGAAGGATGCGGTAGAGTTTATTTTAGCCGGCGCAAAATCCGTGCAGGTCTGTTCCGCAGTTATGCAATATGGTTATGGAATTATTGAGGATTTTAACAGGGGCTTACTTAAGTATATGGAAGAAATGGGATTTGAGACCATAGATGATTTCTGCGGTAATGCACTTCCCAATATAACCAGGCAGATAGAATTAAGCAGGGATTATAAGCTTTATGCCGGTGTTGCTTCAGAAAAATGTATCGGCTGCGGCAGATGTATAACCAGCTGCAGTGATAATGGGTATGGTGCAATGAGCCTTCAAAATAATAAAGCGGTCAATAACAGAAATAAATGTGACGGATGCGGGTTATGCGCACAAATCTGCCCTAAAAGCTGTATAATCATGACACACAGATGAATGTTCATTAAGAGGCG
>JAATEU010000408.1 GCA_015655565.1 Clostridiales bacterium | reverse complement strand
TGTCCTTTTATTATCAATGTTGTATTCACCCATTATATACTGTACTTTATCAAGTTCTTCCTGTTCACCTGCTATAACTACCTGTTTGGGTTCAAAGTCAGGTTCACCATATTGATACCCAGGGTATGGGGTTCCTTTTAATTCGATAAACAGGTTTACCGTTTTCGTTTTCAGGAGATCCACCGATACATCCACTTCCTCATAACTTAATTTCATCTTATCGGAGTCCATTAAAGTCCCGTTTTTATCATATACTTTAGGGGTAACGGCAGTTTTCTTAAAAGATTCCTTTTCATTGCTTACACTTACTTCTACTACGACTTCCTTAATCTTGTTAATGACCGATTCAGCGCCGGATACCTGTATAATATTAGGGCTGGTAGTTTTCTCCTTGATATAGTACCCGTCTGCAACAGTACCTGTAGTTACAACATCAATGCGGAATTGCTGTGTTTCAAGCTTCTCAAGATTTACCTGCATGGTACTGTTCTCCAGTATGATATCCACACTGTCATCATACTTTGGTATCGTTACCTCTATCTGCACCGCATTCACGATAGATAACTTTGACAGGTCTGCAACCGCCTGGAAATCCGATGTTTTAAGAGATTCAATAATGGTCCGTTTTGCTTTTACCTTAACATCGACCGTATTACCGGAAATCACCTCATATACCTTATCTTTTTGTGCCAGGGCATTTTCATTAATCTTGGTAACAGGTATATCATAAAAGGTCACCGTTACGGCAGGATCCTCCACATTCAGGATGACAATCCAGACCAGGAATGCCACTAACAGAGACAGAATTTTAAGACCTATGTTTCTAGTCAATCTTTTTTTCAACCTTAACTCTTCCCTTCCATAGTTTAATCTTCTTTACATCGGCCGCCTTATTCTGAAGAGCAATAATTTTACCCCGCAGATAATCCCCATCCACATTCCGGATTAAAGTACCGCCGGTGGCTATGGATACCTTGCCAGTTTCCTCTGAAACAATGATAGTCAGACTATCACTTACCTCACTGACACCGATTCCTGCCCTGTGCCTGGTTCCTAAATCCTTGCTTAAGTGCATATTATCCGATAAGGGTAAATAACAGGTAGCCGCTGCAATCCGGTTACCCCGCAGAATTACTGCCCCGTCATGCAAGGGTGTGTTATGTTCAAATATATTAATTAATAATTGGCTGCTTACCAGGGAATCGATAGCAATCCCTGTCTTCTCAAATTCATCCAGGGGCAAATCCCTTTCAATGACAATTAAAGCACCTGTTTTGGTTTTCGCCAGCTCAAAGGCAGCTTTGACAATCCCTGCCACCGTCTGGTCCGAGAAACGCTCGCTCCTGTCTTTTGAATCATTAAAATTAAACAATGGTGTAACTAAATTATTCTGTCCAAGCTGTTCCAGGGCTTTACGGAATTCAGGCTGAAATACGATAATAACTGCAATTATGCCAACATTAATACCCTTAAAGAAAATCCACAGAACGACACTTAAATTTAATATGGAGGCAATAATCCACAGAATCAGTAACACAATCAGACCCTTCACCAATATCCAGGCCCTCGTCTGTTTTACCCAGGCAATTACATTATAAATCGCAAAGGCTATAACCAGAATCTCAATAACATCAGTAATTCCAATTCTGGGAAATGACAGCCACGCTACATAATCTTTAAAAAAACTTATAATCGTCTCCATAATAAAACACCTGCTTTACATAGTATTATTTCGCATCATCCTTGTTACCGGTATCATAGTTTTTGTACTCCTCATAATCCTCTTCATAATCTTCTTCGTCATCTGTTAAAATTTCATCGTTTAATTTGCCGGTTAAATCCTGGCGCAAATTTACATTTTTCTGGGTATTGTACCGTTTCACATTAATCTGCGGTTCCGTAACATTAATCTTTGGTACGGCCTTTACATAGTAATAGTAATCTTCATCTTCAAACTGCACGTACTCCACACCTGTATAATCAAGTGCCAGATGGAAGAACTGAAGGATTATGGCTATGATTGCAGATATAATCGTTCCTAAAATCATTGTACCAATCTGCTCCGATACATCAAGTTTTAAATCACCAAACAAAAATCCCAGGATGCAGGTAAGTGCGCCTGCTGCTACTGCAATTTCACGGGCATAATCGAATTTCATACGTCTTACAAAATACGTTACAACGATAATGAAGGAAAATATTATTATTGTCATGAACAATTGCCGGTTGTTTAATAAACTGTTAATCACATAAGTATATAATTGAAGCGTATCCTCAACGCTTACATTTATCTGCATTGTGGCCGCTTCCTGTATGACTTTAATCAAATAAAACAGGATAACTCCGCACACTGTAGGCACAATGGAAACAGGTGCCGCAAATAATCCTAATACAATAGGAATAAGATATGGAATCTTCATAAAATACAGCATAGGAACCGCAATAACCACATATCCCAGTTTTGGTGTGAACCGGAGGAATAAACAGTACATAATTACAATAATCAATATTACCATCACCGATAATATTTTCGATAAATAATACACATGTCCTATAGTAACCAATGCTGCCAAAAATACTAATATGGCAGATGGTGTAAATGCACTTAGCAGCGATAATATCAATACAACGGAAATCTGCTTTATCCGTTGATCATAACCGATTGCATGATTGATTAGCTGGAATACAATCACAGCTAAAATAAATTTTAGTATCGGAGTAATATATAGTTCATATTTTTGGTACAGACTTCGTAACCTTGCCCTAAGCACTAAAAATGTCATCATTATTTTTGCCTCCCAACTATCCGTTCACTTTCTCTTCCCGATAAATACCGCTTAACTTCTTCAGAGATTTATAATATTTTGATAGATTTTTTCTGGAATTATCATATTTTAACGAATATCCAATTATAGAGCCTGTTACATATACCGCCATTATCATAATATAAAATCCTAAGATGTATTGTCCTATCC
>JAATEU010000478.1 GCA_015655565.1 Clostridiales bacterium | reverse complement strand
TTCAGGTCCCTGATTGTTTTAAATAACCGCTCTGTTTCCTCACTGTCAAGTGAGGACGTAGGTTCGTCCATAATAATTAAACGGGCATTACTAGAGACAGCCTTAATAATTTCAATCATCTGAACCTGCGCCAATGTCAGTTCCTCCATTAACAATTTGGGGCTCATTTTAAAATTAAATTTTTCCAAAATCTCAACTGTCTTTCTATTGGTTTCCGCTTTATTCAGAAATGGTGATTTGCCGAATGTATCTTCCTTCTTCAAAAAAATGCTTTCCGCAATCGTCAAATGCGGTTCCTGATTTAGTTCCTGATGAATCATGGAAATACCTGCCTTAATTGCTTCCGCGGGACCTTTTGCTACATAAGGCTTTCCTTCGAAAATCATGTTTCCCCGGTCCGCTTTATACATGCCGATTACAATTTTCATCAGAGTCGATTTACCTGCTCCGTTTTCTCCTAACAGCGCATGCACTTCACCTTTCCCGACATGGAGCTGGACATCATCCAGAGCTTGTGTACCGCCGAATGCTTTTGAAATACCTTCACATTCCAGAATATACTGGTTTTGTTTTACCCTTTCCAAGTTTATCACCTCTATGCATTATAATTTACCACCCTGCTGCTGCCTTCTCCCCAACTCGGTAATACGTTGGATAACATCTTTACTTGCTTTATATGTGTCTTTATATAATTGATAATACTCTTCGTATACTTTGTGGTTTTCGCCATTGGGGATATATGTTTTGTCTTGGTACTTCACGACCTGCCTGCATCCCTCATCAATGGACCCGTATATTCCCGCTCCTACACCTGACGTTATTGCGGCTCCCAATCCGGCCTGTTCTTCCATTGTCGATACTTTTAAGGGGATATGATAAATATCTGCCTGTAACTGCAGCCAAGGCGCACTTCTTGCCCCTCCGCCGGAAGCTATCAGTTCTGTCACCTTTAATCCCAATTCGCCGCACACTTCAATACACTGCATTAATGAATAGGATACTCCTTCCATAACCGCACGTGCCATTTGAGGTCTTCTGGTGTTGCCATTCACTCCCATAAACATGCCGCTCAAATTAGGGTTCACATGTGGAGTCCTTTCTCCATTTAAATATGGAAGAAAGATGATACCGCCGCTGCCAGGTCCTACTTCCTTCACCTCTTCATCCAGCTCATTATAATCCGCTTCAACAAAAAGCCTGCTAAACCATTTTAATGACAGGCCGGCACTCATTGTTGCGCCCATGGTAATCCATTTTCCGCGTTGATATCCGCAGAATGTATTCGTATTTAAATTCGGATTCCTAATGGGCCGATTACTTTGGAAACAAACCTGGCCACTGCTTCCTATATTGACAGTTGCCAAACCAGGTTCCGTAGCTCCATTCCCAATTGCCTGCATTACCTGGTCTCCGCCACCATTGACAACGATTGTTCTTTCCGATAGCCCTGTTTCTCGTGCTGCTTTTTTAGTTACCTTCCCAACGACATGGTCCGTGGAAAAACATTTCGGAAAAATTTCTATCGGAATATCCAACCTGTTTAATATTTCTTCTGACCAACATACATTTTCAATATCAAATGCTAATGTTGCAGAAGCATCGGAATAATCAGACACCACTTCTCCGGTAAGCATCATCTTCAAATAATCTTTTGGCAGGAACACATGCCTGACCTTTTCATAATTATCAGGTTCGTTATCTCTTACCCAAATTAAAGACGGTAATAGAAATCCAGTATAAATCGGGTTTAATATTAGGTTCTCGACAACCTTTCTTCCTAAAATATCATTCATCTTCCGGACTTGTATGCCGGATCTTGCATCATTATGTAATATTGCAGGTCGAATTACTTGTAAATTCTTGTCCAAAAAGACTGCTCCGTGCATCTGACCTGAAAAACTTACTCCCTTAACTTCACATGCCGATATATCCAATCGATATAAAGCTTCCTTTATGCATTGGCAGCATGCATCCCACCAAACTTCCGTCTTTTGTTCCGCATATCCGTTATATGGTGAATCAAATTGATAATTCTTTGCACTTTGTGCCTTTATGTTACCCGTTTCATCCATTATGATTACTTTTAAACTAGATGTTCCCAAATCAATCCCCATCATATATGCCATTGCAATACCTCCGAAAAATCATTTGATAAAGCTAAGCTGCATACCTGCTGCAAATGCATCCCCCAACCCGATTGTACATCGGGGATGTTCCATATATCGGGATGGAACAATGCAGGCACATCGTTTCAATTCTATCGATTTTAGTTTTTCTTCGAATGCCAATCCAGTCCGGCTTAACTCCAGAACCAAACTCTCGCTGCAATCTTTCTGTGACCCATATAATCCAGTCCGCGCTCTTGTTCCTGATAATAAATTTCCGAGAGTCAACCCCTTTTCAATATCCACTCCCTGAATATGGTTTCCATAATACATAGAATAATCCTTTGTATGCATTATAATTCCTTTTACAAGGTATCTGTCGATTATGGATTCCATTCCCAAAAGAACAGAGTTTAAATCGTCCACATTTATTGTCCTCCTGACATCCCTTTTATAGTGACAGTATAAACCCGCTGAAATAAAATAGCAACTTTAGTTGATATTCTTTTATTCAGACAATTTTTGAGTGGAATATTATCATTTGTTGCCCTATTATTTAAATAAGCCATGTGAATACTATTGAAGGAGATATGTCTTATGAAACATTACAGCGGCAAGATCGACGGAATTCAAATCGCATACATAGGAGGGGGTTCAAGGGGTTGGGCCAGGGGTCTGATGAGCGATCTGGCCCGAGAGAAGCATATATCGGGAGTAATCAGATTATATGATATCGACTATAAC
>JAATEU010000589.1 GCA_015655565.1 Clostridiales bacterium | reverse complement strand
TTTCCCCAGTATTATCAATTCCTATACTTATATTACCAATAGGATGGCTACCATTCACTCTTTTATAATTTTGTAACCTACCATCACAAGTAACATATAATTTTTTTCTGGTATACATGCTCCTGTAAATGGTATAATATTCAATGATGGTATCATTTTTTTCTGCGATAATGTATTATTTTTAGATTAGGCTCTAATAATAACTCAAAGTACTTACTATTTTTATCGTTATTGCTATTTGATAAATAAATTTACGATTTAATTTATTTAATACTGTTCTATATCTTGTCATATCTATCTTTACTGTTATTACCGTGGGATTTTTTCCGAAAACTACCGAACTTGCCTGCCCATGAACTGACAAGTATTCATAAGACTATAGAAAGAAAGCATTTACATAACTATCTACTGGATGGCAAGACCTCAAAAGATTTTTTTATATAAGGAACAAGGAAATCAGTCCCTGTCCTTTTCGTGAAGAGGGATTAAAAGTAATAGGAATCCGTAAACGGGGACTAATTGAATACAGTGATGAGAAAAAAATCCTTATCATCAGGAGGCTTAGATGCTTGGGTTGTGGGTGGAATCATCATGAACTGCCTGATATTATCATTCCCTATAACGGTACAGCTCCGAAGCTGTTGAATCTATCCTTTATCTCTGGAGTAACATGAAAATGATTATCCTTGTGAACTAAGTATTGCTACACGTTTAAAAATATGGTTTTACCTGCTCTGGCAATACTTCAAGAATACGTTACTAACCCTGACATTTCTTTATGACTATGATAAAGAATTATGTAATAAGATAAACAGACTCCTCACCAACATGGAGTTTGATTCCTGTGTTACCGGCTGGATGAAAAAACTTGTCCGATACCTAGCAAATTCTGACCGATAGCTGCAGCATACCCGTTATGCATAGATTATCTCCCAAAGTTCTAATATGCTATATTTATCAGAATACAAAGGAGGATGTTTTACAATGTTGTATAACAAAAGAAGCGAGGAAATCGCAGCAAATAGACTGAAAATCATTACACTACTCACGGATACTGCGCTGAATAAGGATAAACGCCAGTTATTAAAAGAAGAAATCTGTATCCAGACCGGATTATCAGAACGTAAATAAGGAGATACCTGAATGATTATAAGGAAAAAGGCTTTGAAGGATTAAAGCCACAGAGTCCGGGATGTGGTGAGAATTATACATATATTAATACTTCGCTCTCCTAAACACCTGATAATTTTTAAAGTTTCTAAAGCATCTCTTTACACTCTGCTGATAGATTTAGTGATAATACAATCAATTTGGCCTTTTGCTGCTTTCTTAAACATATTATCCAATTCCGCTCCAAAACCACAACATCTTATGGTTCAAGTGCCCTATTTTCCCTTTTGACCACAATGTGTCATCATTATTATACTATCAACGTGTCATGAGGAGATAAAAAAATGACATTTAAAGCTGGCATCTCCTTAGTGACAGGATTTATTGTTTTTAAATATTCAAACTCTTCTCTCTTTAAATAGTCAAAACAATTACTCTAGTTATTTTCTTTATATTATTGATTAACTTAGATTCAGTTACAAGTATATTAAATAGTTTAGATATCATATGAAATACCAGTAAAAATGCGACTGTGCAAAATCCGCATCTCAATAGACTTCCTATATAAAAAATTAACTGATAATAATATACAACTTATATTTGCCAAAATAAGAATACATCGTGATTCCTTTCTATAATGCAGGATTTTATCTTATCCAATCTTTTATTTTCACTATCTACGGAACTCATAAAAAAATTATTACATCAGCTAATGCTCCCCATCACATGAATTGATTTATTACCGTTTTAGGCACTAAAAGGATAATTAAAACATAGAAGCAGGAAAACATATAACACCCTATCTTTTTCTTTGCATGATAACCACCCACATTTCTTCTTAATGGTATTAATACACACGCAATAACTATTAATTCAGGCAAAATCATTAAACAGGCAGCAATACAAAATATGAAATAGTCTTAAAACCAAACACTCCATTACAAATTTATATATTTCTACCTCCTCTTCTGAGATAACCTCCTTTTGTACCAACTTTAAAATGGCTTTAGACGCTATTTCTAATGATAATTTTTTTAATTGTCTTTCATATATCTTTCATCTATTCCTTTCATAATTTATTGATCTATGACCGTCTTTCACATATTCCCGGTCACGGTAGACGCGTCAGGTAACTGGCGTCTAAGTGACCGATTTTATTTTAACTACAGATTTTTGGATGTTTTACCTACACTTCAATAACCTTTAAATCCGGTAAGATTGTAAGATGGGCTTCTGTCGCCCTTTGAACGTCTTCTACCGACAGGCCCGGAGCAATTTCCTTCAGCACCAGTCCCTTCCCCGGAACAACCTCGATGACGGCCATATCGGTTACAATGGTCTTAACCACATTTACAGCTGTCAGTGGGAGCTTGCATTTTTTCAGTATTTTAGGTGTTCCGTCTTTGCTCACATGCTCCATGGCTAAAATCACCTTTTTAGCTCCGACGACCAGATCCATGGCTCCCCCCATGCCCGGTACCTTTTTACCTGGAATCATCCAGTTTGCCACGTTGCCCTCCTCATCAACCTCCAGGGCTCCCAAAACGGTAATATCCACGTGTCCCCCCCGGATGATGCAAAATGAAAACGAACTGTCAAAAAAACAGGCTCCTTTCACTGTTGTAACGTAGTTTCCTCCTGCATCAATACAGTCGAGTCTTTCTTCTCCCTGCGCTGCTTTAGGACCGACGCCAAGGATTCCATTTTCAGCCTGCAGCATAATATGAACGTCTTCCGGTATATAGTTTGCAACCATTGTAGGCATTCCAATTCCAAGATTTACAACATCACCGTCTTTAAGTTCCTTTGCTATCCTACTTGCAATAAATTCTCTACTATTCATACTCATTATCCCACCTTTACAATAGCATCTACAAATATTCCGGGAACGTTGACATGATTTGGGTCAATTTCCCCTTCCTTTACGTATTCCTCCACCTCTGCGATTACATAGTCTGCAGCTGTAGCCATAACAATATTAAAGTTGCGCGAAGAGCCGTTAATGATGAGATTGCCTGCTTCATCAGCCTTATGTGCCTTAATCAATGCTACATTTGCTCTGAGTGGCATTTCGAGTAAATACTCCCTCTCATTAATTTCTATTTTTCTTTTTCCCTCTTCTACAATTGTACCTATACCTACAGGTGTTAAAACACCGCCAAGACCAGCTCCGCCTGCACGTATTTTTTCAGCAAGGGTTCCTTGCGGAAAGAGCTGTACCTTTGCCTCTCCCGTCATAAGAAGTCTTCCCGTTTCCGGGTTGGAGCCGATATAGGATGCAAAAATCTGTTTTACTCTGCCGCTTTTCACCAATTGATAGATAGACAACTCCTGTGTCCCTGTGTCATTAGAAACAATGGTCAGGTTACCGGTTGAATCTATGTTGACAAGGGCACATACCAGATTTTCCGGATGACCTCCGGTCAAGAAACCGCCAATCATAAGCGTGTCTCCATCTTTAACCTTGCTGACTGCTTCTTGCGCTGTTGTTAATTTGCTTTTCATGTTTCAAGCCTCCTCTACATTATTTTAGATAATCATGTTTAACTCTTGCATATGGTAATGTTAAGTCTGCAATCAAATGTTTTCCGTCAATACAGGTTTTAACGGGTAAGTCTGCTACCGGAGCATTGACATGGGGTGTCAGACTTAATCTGGCAGGTCCTGACCAAGCACCTTTTACAACAATGTTTTCCAGATTATAAGCTACTAACTGGGCAATTTTAGGACTGCCATCAACATCAGGAATTAATTTTAAATTAACTTGTGTTTTAGCAATACTTTTAGCGATTGCCGTATCATCAAGGACGTTGTATTTGAACGGCATGTTACCCATAGCCACCAGGATGTTATTATAGTATAATGTACCAGTAAGTGTCTCAGTTTCTTCCACATTGAGGCAAGGCCTGCCCCATTTTTTGGGAAATCCCCAGATTTCACGTCCGGCAAGAATGGCGGGAGCAT
>JAATEU010000535.1 GCA_015655565.1 Clostridiales bacterium | reverse complement strand
CCTCGGTACCATGCAGCTGCTCATAATCCTCCAGATTCTCCCTCCTGTGCCACCAGGCCTTGAGAATATCTTTGCATACATTGGATGCCGTCCTGATCAGCCATGCTTTTTCATGCTCTTCACTCTCAAAGGCCGCATCGGCTCTAATCATCTTCACAAAGGTATCTTGAACCGCATCCTCGGTATCGGCAGAATTCTTCATGTAAGCAAAGCAAACACGGTAAATGGTTCTTACATGGCGCGAGTATATCTCCGCAATCTCTTTGTCCGTACGCGACAAAGATTTAGTCATCGTGTTGCCTCCTTTCAATAGTAATACGATTGAGGGGTAGGAAGTGTCGGGGTGATTTTTAATTTTTTCTTTTTATTTAGGGGCTGAATGCAAAGCTAAATTTCGGTTTATATTCATAATTCAATTAATTTATTCGAAAGGAATCTTTTGACACTCGAACCATATTAGGCAATTGCTATAACATACCTCGCTCCAACTCCATCCTTTGTACGTTAAATGCTTCTTTTAAAAATCCCGGTGAATCCGTTATATGATTCCATCCGATATGAATGTCTTTCAAGGGTAAAACTATAGTTTCAAATTTACGTTTTCTAAAACGAATAATCAATATTTCCCGTCAAAATCTATTTGCGCCGGATAAGGAGGAATTAAAATTGCCATATAATAGGCTGCCTTATGTACTAATTTCAATCCGTTCAAGATGCGTCTAATCTGCCACATCAAACAGTTCATCAATAGTCACTCCAAAGAAATCAGATAGTTCCGGCAGAAGTTGAATGTCCGGAGTTGTTATATATCATTCTCCCATTTACTGATAGCCTGTGCAGAAATAGACAAATACCCTGCCAGTTCTTCCTGTGTTACTGATTTTTTGTAATCGTAAGCTTTTTATCTTTCTTCCTATATTCATTAAATACTTCCTCCTTGAACGGTCATGATTATTATAACTATATCCATTGTTAACTTTCAATAACCGGCCAAGTGAATTTAAATCAACAGACAGTTAATCTCATACCAATTCCGATACTTTTATGTCGTGAAGCAGTTATGAACTCTTCTCAAGATAAATATATATTTAAAAGGCAAAAAATATCTGTATTTGTCGTTATATGGATGCATTCGGCATTTTCCAAAGAAAATTGAGCTTGCATAAATTCGGATTTTAGGATGGCCTTAGAACCATATTTTGAATTATGTTTCAGTTATCAGGTTAAAATCGTGACGGCGAAACAATAAATTATATTCCTATATCCCGCATTTTTACTGTGATTTTTTCCATCCTGCCATCAATAACATAATACGCTCCGTTTGTGCCGCTATCTTTGCGTCATGAGTTACAATCATAATTGCAGTACCGTCCGCGTTGATTTCGGAAAATATGTCCATAATCTCCTGTGCGGATTTTGAGTTGAGAGAGCCCGTAGGCTCGTCGCCGAAGATAATTTTCGGGCTGTTCATAAGCGCGCGGCATATTCCCGCACGCTGAAGCTGACCTCCCAAAACCTGTGTAATATCACGCTTTTCAAGCTCCGCAATGCCTATCCTTTTCATAAGCGTTCCTGCCTTTTCCAAAATTTTTGCAGCGTTTTTTCTGTTGCCGCGCATTGACGGAAGAATGATATTGTCGTGGATATTCAGATTTTTCAGCATAGTCGGCTGCTGAAAAACAAATCCCATTTTTGTTCTGCGTATTTCCGAAAGCTCATTCTCCCCAACCGCCGATAAATCCCTGCCATCAAAAACGACCTTTCCGCCGTCAACACCGTCCATTCCGCTCAGCGCAACGTCGAGAACCTTTCCTACACAGGCACGGACCCACCGAATATAGAAGAACGAAGCCGATTTTGCCGTATAATGTGCTAATCGAAAACGGGCAGACATTCTTTAATTTCTGTTTCCCGTTTTCGGCAAGTCCATGACACGGCAGAAATCCAGCCAATCAAGGGTTTAAGGGTAGAGATTTGCGATAAGACGGTACTCATAATAGAAAAGGGTTATTTCTTTTTCACTGGGTAGCAGACTTCGGTCACCAGTTCATCGGGGTTCTGCGTTTGTGCGGGACTGACATGGTAGATGCAGAACATAGCACTGTTAAACTCATAACCGTTGTCACGAACCCATTGCGCAACAGCTCTATGAACCGATGTTAATTGCTCATAGCTGCCTTTAATAACGGCCGAAGCAAATTCTATTGCAGGAACTGTTTTGAACACAACGTGGTCTGTGTTTTCATAATAACCCTTTACGGACATCTGAATTTCCACATCCACATTACTTTCTTTATGCCCCTCGTCATGAAAAACTGCCATTCCATAGCAATCAGAAAAAGCTTTTCCTTCTTTTTTATACTGAATCCTTGAATAAGCTCGTAACAATTTTATGATTGGAATGCGATATTGATTAAACGCATCCACGTATGGCATACATTCAGCATCATATATATCATCGGTTACTGATTCATAATAACGAAAATGTTCTTTTATATAATCAAAAATAGTTTCATCTGAGACATTTTTCACGACAGATTGCTCTTTTACAGAAAAATAAAAATCACCAACTAACGAAGAATGCTCCCATGAGATCTGTGTCTCACCCGAAAGTTCCATAACCCTAATACGTACCGCTTTAAACATATCTTCTATTTTAAGACTTGGAATTGGCATTGTCTCTTTTAATACCTGTGTATACAATCCATTACATCCTTTTCCATCTGACGCTCCTTTATCTGGACTTGTTGAATATGCAATTATAGTTCCTTTGGGTTGTGTATTAAACGGAGCAAATCCATTTGCTATGTCTCTTAACGATTTAGCAAATGGATTATCTCTGCAAGCATCTAAGATACAAATATTGGTTTTCCCTTTGTAAAGTAATAGCCCATCTAAATATTTGCAAATATCAAAGCTTGAAAGTATCGTTTATGTCTTGTCTATTATTTTACAATCAATTGGTACTATATAGTTTTTACCATCAATTTGCATTCCGTGCCCTGCATAATAGAAAAGGCCTGCCGAATATTCAGCAAGTTCAATCAAAAATTGACGAACAGCATTTTCAATTTGTATTAAATTTAAATCTAAATCATCTTCTCCACTGTTAATTTCCTATATTCTACATATCATCTACCATTTTTTGACTTTGAATTTAATATTATTTTATAACTATTTGTAAAATAATTCAATAAAGAATCCCAAATCATTTTATTTATTAATAATCTAATTGTATTCTCCATATAATTTGCACTCAAGTTATTTCGATAAGTTCAAATACCATCTAAATATAAGTAAGATGCAAACTTCGCCGAACCAAAGTTGGTACGGGATTTTACCAACTTTCGTACCAACTTTTTACCAACTTTGCCCCGAAAACCTGCGATATTTTGCGGTAGTTTAGGTACCCTCAAAACATGGGAAAACCGCCGGAAACACTGGGTTTTCGGCGGTTTAGCACTATTTTAAAATATATAGTTAGTTGCCCATCTGCTTTGCAACTTCATCTGCAAAGTTTTCTTCCTTCTTAGCAAGACCTTCACCGGTCTCATAACGTACAAAACTCTTAATTGCAATTGATGTACCAAGTTCTTTCGATACATTATCCAAGTATTTTTGAACAGTCAGGTCACCATCCTTTACATATACCTGGTCAACTAAGCAGACTTCTTTTAATTCTTTATTTAAACGGCCTTCAATCATTTTTTCAATGATATTTTCCGGTTTGCCAGTGTTTTCATTCATAGCCTGCGCTTTTAAAATTTCTCTTTCATGTTCAATATAATCCTGAGGAATCTCTGTTCTTTGAACATACTTAGGATAAATGGCCGCAATCTGCATAGCAATATTTTTAGCCGCTTCTCTTGCCGCATCATTGTAAACGGCGCATTCTGTTTCCACTAAAACGCCAATTCTTCCGCCGCCGTGGATGTAGGATTCAACAAAACCATTCTCTGCCGCAACCTTCTGAAATCTTCTGATGTTCATATTTTCGCCGATGACAGCTATCTGGGAGGATAACTCTTCTTTTACAGTCTTTGAAGCATCCAATTCCCATTTTTCAGCTAAAAATGCGTCAATATCTGCGGCGGAGGTTTTAGCTGCCTGATTTACAACTGCAGTTACAAATGTTCTAAAAGTATCATTCTTTGCTACAAAATCTGTCTCACTGTTAACTTCTACGATAGCTGCAGTTTTGCCGTTTTCACTGACTGAAACTGCACAGATGCCTTCTGCTGCAATTCTTCCGGCTTTTTTCTCAGCTGCCGCAAGACCTTTTTCACGTAAAAATTCTACTGCTTTATCCATATCACCATCGGTTTCGGCAAGTGCTTTTTTACAATCCATCATGCCGGCCCCGGTCATCTCTCTTAAATCCTTTACCATTGCTGCTGTTATAGCCATGTTAAAATACCTCCATTATCCTGATTATACTTCTGCAAATTCTTCGGTGTTTTCTTCAGCTGCTTCCAAAGTATCCTCAGAAGTATCTGTCATCTGAGTTCCCTGATTTGCTTCGATAACAGCATCTGCCATCTTAGCTACAATTAATTTT
>JAATEU010000030.1 GCA_015655565.1 Clostridiales bacterium | reverse complement strand
GTCCGGCCTGTCTCTAAAGGGTATTAAATCGGCAGCATTGACCGGTATGCAGCATGGCAGGTCTTTTAGGTTATTATCAAAGAGCCACACCTCGTTAAAAAAGTTTTTATCATTATTGAATTGTTTCCAGGATGGAGCAACATCGCTGTCCATACGTACGGCATCGATATGCAGGTTTTCAATTCCAACTCTTTCAATATAACTTTCAAGGATTACAGGCCAATGCCCTGACATAATGATAAAGTCTCTTCTTTTATTGTCCTCCCAGTATTTGAGAAGTCCCTCCACCCTGTTCATATCCAGGTTGGAGAGTATGCCGCCTTTTGCCATTTTATGTCCCAAAACAGCAACTTGAAAGCTGTTATGGAATGCCCTTTTGTTTTCTTTGAGTTTATCCAGCTTTCCCTCATCAAAATGGCTTTCAATGACAAAAACCTCAGTCTTAATACCTCTTTGACCCAGCTGGTAGTCGAGCAAAAGAGATGGAATATACACCCCAAGCCCCATTCCTGAGCACAATATTGATACCACACATTTCATAAAACATCCCCCCTTTAACTGATATAATTCAGCTATGTGCATAACCCAAAGCCACTAATTATGCGTGCACTGCCGATTCAGCAGTATTCTGCCTGTATCTCATAAGTACACCGCCATACTCCAATCCGGTAAAATCAGTACCGTAGGCTGATAAAAGGAAATAATCTCCCGGATTGAGTTTTGAGTTCCTGGAAAAGTCTTTAAAATTTCGAATTATATCTACGTCACTTATATGGCCTCCATATGGAAGATTATCAGCATAGGCTTTTGACGGGTAAAGTTTATTATATTTATCTACTAAATATTTAAGGTTAAGTGTAATGACAGCTTTGATATCTTCGCTGTTAATTCCATGTGAATCCAGGACTTCGCTCCTGAACATGGTTTCATAGTTAGCATGTACCGGTACAACATTACTTATGGAATCCTGTAAACAAGCCAGGTTATCCCTCGAATTAAATATGCTGCAGCTTAATTCACCATTGGTTTTTAAAAAAGAATCGATTATTTCAAAGTCACTCTCTTCCTCGTTGCCGCCTAAAAGCATCAAACCGGCACCATCACCGATTAAACCTATATTGGTATACCGAGTGGATCTTTCTGAAATAGAAGGTGTAAGAATTAGTGAATATCCTTTTTTCCTGTCACAGCACATGGCTCCCAGATCCATTGCCTGAGTAACGGAACTGCATTTCCCTTCATTCGTTATAATGCAGGTATTTCTTAATTGAAACTTTTCCGTTAGATAATAGGGTATATTGATGCAACTTTTATCCCTATTTTTTCCGTAATATTTTCCATCACCATATAGAGCATAATATGCCGCATATGATTTTGTATAAAAAATGTACTTAATTTGATTTCTATCTATATTCGTGTTTTCAAACAGTTTTGTCAGCATATCGGAAAATATTTCGACTAAATTGAACCTGTTTTCTATGCCGACATATTCTACTTTATTTTGCTTAATAAATGCTTCACTGTACTCTTCCTTGGATGAATAAATTTTAGGAACCGGTATATCAACCATTTCGAAGTATTTACCAGTCGGTACCATATTTCCCGGTAAATGGTAATCTGTATAAAGTATTTTTGCCATAGCTTAAGTTCAACCTCCATTCAGGTACAGTGCACTGCATTTTGAGCAGACAGGCATACTGTTAAAATGAATCGTTTCACGAATTTTCCTGTATTGTTCCGAATGCCATATCTCGGGTAAGCTGTTTTTATTCAGATTTCCTGCATACAATTCATTAAAAAATTTGCATGCAGGAATATCTCCATTGGGTATAACATCCATACGGTTGGACAGTACCAGACAGTGCTCCTGTTTTATCTGATAATCCGAAGTACCTAATACAAATCCTTCTATCTCATCAAACTCAAGTCCGGGTTGATAGCGTACCCTTATGTTCCAAACCTTTTTGTTTATATTTTGAATTTCTTCAATAAGAGCAGGGATATTCCCCGGACTAATTCCGTATTTAAAGGAATGCCAGCTTTTATTCTTTTCATCGTTGCCTATCCAGCTAAAATGTTTGGAAAAGTAATCATCCATTTCTTTTGAAGTTTCATCAGAGATGTACCAGGGGTAGCATAACATAACAAAATCAATGCATTTACTTTCGAAAAACTCCAACAATGAGTAAATTTTTCCTATCATAGCATCATTTATGACAGTATGGATGGATATCCTGCCTTTGAAAATTCCTTTTTCCCGCAAATCCCCAAAAAAATCAACAGCCTTCATAACCTTTTTAAAATTACCTTTACCTCTGATTGCATCATGCTCTTCTTCGAATCCATCAACAGGAATCAGCAATTCCAGATTGCCTGATAACTTTAAAATACTGTCTATATTTTTTTCCACCAATAAGCCATTTGTGCATATGGTAACTTCCCGGTTATCCTTTTCCAGTATTTCCGCCATTTTCCCAAAATCAGAGTAACATAACGGCTCTCCGCCCCACAGATATAATCTGGACCTGGATTCCTTTGTCTCTTCCATTACCTTTTTAAATAGTTCAAAATCCAAATCCATATTCTGTTCTTTTTCATCCATGAAATGATGATAGCCTTTTTCATTCCATTCATAGCAGTGAGAACATCTCATATTACACCTGTTTGTCAGCTTAATACCAACAACTTCAGGCAATTTTGTTGCATATCCGGGATCCTTCTTCCTTTCTCTTCGGGGAATTGCTATGTTTTTAATGGTGTTTTTTAATATCTTTAATGACGCATCATCAAATTCCACCTTCGATTTTGGCTGCATAGAACTACTCCTTTCTTCCTTCACATTAAAATACCCATAACCTTCCGTTCCATTCCGGGCTTTTCTATAAATCAACTTATTCTTTTAACTGATTCTTTTAACTTATTATTGTTATTGATTATTAATAAACGGATAAGGAATTCTCTCCTAAAAAATGAAGCAATCCTTTTTTCAATTCTTCCTGCTGT
>JAATEU010000567.1 GCA_015655565.1 Clostridiales bacterium | reverse complement strand
ACATGATGCCGCCCTGCGGCATCTCAAACAATAAAGGAGAGAAAAGAGTGTATCAAAGCAACTCTTATCTTTAATACACCCTCTACCTTATTCCTCTTCACTATGCTTTTGATTAATTTCTTTGTTTTTATTGTAATTTCCGTTGTATTCTTTATGAGTTCCATTACCATAAGAATATTTATTATAATTATTATATTTATAATCCCGGTTCATTGCACCCTTTTTCAAGGTAATAACAACTTTTCTAAAGGGTTCATCTCCTTCACTATGAGTTTCAACATATTTATCATTCTGGAGTACGGAATGTATAATTCTTCTTTCATAAGGATTCATAGGCTCCAAAGATACGGATTTTTTTGTCCTTTTTACCTTATAAGCAATATTCTTGCCTAAATTCTCAAGTGTCTCTTTTCTTCTTTGTCTATAATTCTCAGTATCTAACTTAACCTTCAGATAATTATCGCTTTCCTTATTTAAAACAAGGCTGAGCAAGTACTGTAAGGAATCTAAGGTTTGTCCTCTTTTACCGATTAAGACACCCATTTCGTCACCAACAATATTAATATCAATGGATGAATTTTCTGCATCATATGCAACTTCTAATTCCGCATCAATATCCATTGCTTTAAACACTTTATTCAAAAAATCTTTTGCAACATTGTCCACACTGTTTTTTAATTTCACACGTATTTTGGCAGGTTTATTAAATAAACCTAAAAAACCACTGCTTTCTTTTTCAATTACTTCATATTCAACACGATCGCTGGTTGTTTGTAATTTAATTAAAGCTTCCGTTAAAGCCTCATCTACAGTTTTAGCAGTAATTTCTAACCATTCCATACTTACCTATCCCACTTATCATTATTCCTGCTTTTAAGAAGATTTGCATTAGCAGCAATACTATCGGTTTTATAAGTTACATCGCTCTTCTTATAATTAGATGGTTCATAGTTCCTTTTTACAGAATTTGCATAATCTGTTGTAGAAGTATCCTTACTTTCCACTGTTGTCTCAAGTGACCTGGTCTGTTTTTTTGCTAATTCTTCCATAGAAGCATTGGGATTGACTCCCAATTTTACTTTCCTTTTATTGGCTTTCATAACATTTTTTTCAATTAATACATCAACATCCACTTTTTCCATATATTTATTAATTACAAACTGCTGTATAATAGCAAATAAACTGCCTGCAACCCAGTATAAACCAACACCGATAGGAAGCATGATACAAAATATACCCGACATGACAGGCATTACTGTATTCATAGCATTCATTGTTGAACCCATAGAGCTGTTTTTATCAGTTGGGTTTATGGCTTGCGTCTGCTTTCCCTGGATAAATTGCAATCCTGCTGCTAATATAGGAACAAGGATTCCCGGAAAAGTATACCCTGGAGGGTCAATGATGTTTAATCCGCCAAGAAATCGATTGACACTTGATATATTTGAAAAATTTGACTCAATTACCGCCAGTAAAGTAGGAAAATTATTTTTCAGCTCAGTCCATTGCTCAGACTTAAACTTAGCTAAAATATCAATAACATGATTAATGGATATAATCCCATCTGCTGCAACCTCGTTATAAGAAGAAGTTTTTGCGCCGGCTTTTGACGCCAAATCCATCATAATATCAACATAACCATTGGTTCCTCTGACGGCTTCCGCAATATTTTCGTACATTTGCCTGATATCATTTACATAAGCAGGTACATTATAAATAACCTGATATAATGCAAACATAATAGGTAAAGTGATTAGTAACGGCAAACAACCTGCTGTCGGACTTGCTCCGTATTTTTGATAAACTGCCTGAGTTTCCGCCTGCTGTTTCTTTAATGATGCTTCATCTTTTTTACCTTTATATTTAGCCTGAATCTTAGATATCTCCGGATTCATCTTTGATGATAATTTCGAAAATTTCTGCTGCTTTATTGTTAAAGGGATCATAAGGCCCCTGACAATAAACGTAAATAATATAATAACAATGGCTACATTTTGTATTCCGAATAAATTTAAGAATTCATAAATAGCATTTAATATCCATCCTAAAATGGATGCAATCGGTCCTAATATACCGCCGCTCTGTGTTAAAAAAATATTTAACAAATTTTTTT
>JAATEU010000337.1 GCA_015655565.1 Clostridiales bacterium | reverse complement strand
GTCGGTTACGGTAAACTCTTTGCTTATGTCAGGTATTTTAGACAAATAAGCAGTTTATCCGGATTTGAAATATATTTTACTTGGAACTTTAAATCATTGCATATTATTTCTCCTCTTTGCTACACGTTTAATGTTTACAAGATCAACAGCAGATACATGATGTGTAGTAGAGTTTCCGCCATAAGATCCGCATCCAAGTGTTAAAGAAGGCATATTTGTGTTATATAAATCACCAATTGCACCATGGGTTGATGGAGAATTAATAATGATACGTCCGGTTTTCATTCGGGTTGAAAATTCTTCTATAACCTTATTGTCCGTAGAATGTAATACGGAAGAGTGGCCCATTCCGCCATTTGCCAGCATCTTTTCACATAATATTAAACCTTCCTCCACATCTTTAGCTTTTGCAACTGCAAGGACAGGGGATAACTTTTCAATAGACAGGGGATAATCAGCGCCCACACTTTCCAGTTCGGTACATAAAATTTTTGTATCTTTTGGAATGGTGAATCCGGCTAGGGCAGCAATTTTTACAGGAGATTGTCCGACAATGTCAGGGTTAACCGCCCTTTTTTCCAAGTTGATTACAACTGGTTCAAGTTTCTTTATTTCTTCTTTTGTTGCAAAGTAGCAGCCTGCTTTTTTCATCAAATCCACAACTTCTTTGTATACGGGAGCTTCAATAATAGCTGCCTGTTCAGAAGCGCAAATCATGCCGTTATCAAAAGATTTTGATAAAACTAAATCATTAACAGCTCTTTTTAAAACAGCGGTTTTTTCTATAAAGCAGGGAACATTGCCAGGTCCTACGCCAAGGGCGGGCTTTCCGGAAGAATAAGCAGCTTTAACCATTCCAGGTCCGCCTGTTGCTAAAATACAGGCTACTCCGGGATGGTTCATTAGAACGGAGGTAGCTTCAACAGAAGGATATTCAATCCATTGGATACAGTTTTTTGGAGCTCCGGCTTTTACGGCAGCATCCAATAAAGTTTGAGCGGCAGCTTTTGAACACTGCTGTGCGCTTGGATGAAAACCGAAAATAATTGGATTACGGGTTTTAATACAGGAGATGATTTTAAACATAGTTGTGGAAGTTGGATTGGTAACAGGGGTTACTCCGGCTACGATACCAATTGGTTCTGCGACCATCATATAATCTTCTTCTTCATTATCTTCAATGATACCGACCGTTTTTTGATACTTTATGGAATGCCAGATATATTCAGTAGCAAATATATTTTTCGTAATCTTGTCTTCGTAAATACCTCTTCCTGTTTCTTCAACAGCTATTTTAGCTAAATACTGCTGTTTAGCAAGGCCGGCCAGGGCCATTTCATGAACGATGTTATCAATAGCAGCCTGTTCATATTCCATGAATTCTTTTAGAGCAATTTGCGCATTTTTTACTAGTAAATCAACATGCTCTTGTGGTGTCGGTTGTTTTTTTTCATTCATATTGTAATATCCTCCTAATTTAATGTATGTTACTGTATGTTAATTTATTAACAAATGAATGCATAACTTCATTACAATTTGAATATATCAAACTCCACGAAATTTGTCAAACTTTATTTTATCAAAAACTTACAAATCGATGTAAAAAAAATAAAGATATTTTTTTAAAAATTAAGCATAATATACAAGGACTAATATGACGATATAAATATAGTACAAAAAAAATTAATGGATATTCAACTAATGTTAAAAATATAACAATATTAATAAAATATAATTCATCATGATATTGACATTAATTGTTTTATTGGATATTGTATTATATAGGTGGATAAGTCAAGCCCCGGGAAATTAGAATTGCAATTACACTAAATACTATTATCTGCAAATGTTTATATTACGAGGTGTTTCGAATGAGAAGAATGTTACTTGATTCAATCAGGGGGCATGAATTGCTTGCAAGAGATATTCTAAGCAACAGTGGAATTGTAATCATGTCGGCAGGTTCTGTTGTTAAAAAAGAATATATTAAAAGACTAACCGAATTAAATATATATTATGTTTATGTTGAAGACGAATTATCCATAGGAATAGAAGATGCGGATAATATTGAAGAGAGAATAAAAGTTCAGTGTCAGGACATAGTAAAGGATATTATTGAAAGATATTTTTATCAAGGAAATAATGAACTGGAGAATATACAAGAAGTTGCTGAACAAATCATAGGCGATATGATTGAACAGCCGGAGTTTTTGTTTAATATTTCAGGTGTCAGAAAAAAAAGTGAAAGTACATATTCTCATTCCATCAATGTATGTGCATTATCAGTATTATTAGCATTAAGAATGAAGCTTCCAAAAGTTAAAGTCCGGTAAATAGCTGTTGGAAGTCTTTTGCATGATATAGGTTATACTTCGATGCAGTTTGATTATCTTAATTATAATTATGATCAATTTAATAAATTGGAACAGAAGGAATTAATGAAGCATGTTATTTATGGTTATTCTTCTATTGTTAAAGAAGATTGGTTAACCTTAGCTTCTAAGGATATTATATTATGTCATCATGAAAAACTGGACGGGTCAGGGTATCCTTTTCATAAAAAAGAGGATAAAATAAAAATAGGGAGTAAAATAGTTGCTGTTTGTGATACATTTGACAGTATTGTTTATGGCTTCTTAGTTCCCAAAATGAAAGTTCATCATGCCATTGATTATATTGTAAGTCAGGCTGGGGTAAAGTTTGATTTTGACATTGTTAATTACTTTATAGAATCCGTTGCAGCCTATCCGAATGGTACGGTAGTAATTACAAATGCCGGTGAAAAGGGAATTGTAATAAGACAGAATGTTAAAAGTCCTACAAGGCCTGTATTACATATGATTTCTGATTCTCATGGAAGGAAATATAAAACCTGGGTTGAAAAAGATTTAAACAGAGAATTAACGGTACTGATTGAAGATACAATTGAATTATAAAAAATCCCCCGCTAAATTCTTTCGTCCTTGAATAAATTGGGATGGAAGAATTTTTATCATAAACAATTTATATATGGTTAATTTCTTATGATAAAAAATTATAATTTACCAATCATATTTTACATATTTCGATAGAAGAAATAGGAATAATTCTTGCCAGTAGCTCAAAAATATGATATAAGTAATAGATAAATAATTATTTATAATATATTAAAAAAATTGGGTATGCTAAATAAGCTGGATTCCATATAATAAGATAATCCAGATGAATAAAATCAGTTAGGTGGTGAATGATTGTGCATAGTTATCTAAGGGCAATAGGATTCAGTGAAGTGACAGACAGGGTAGAGTTAGAACGATTGTTGGGCATAATCATAGATCAGCCGACAGAAAAGAAGATTTATAATGTGCAAAACAATAAGGTGTTTACAGAGATTTCAAAGATGTTCTCAAAACAGATGGGAATTACCTTACGTGGAGAAATTGACTCAGAGGGAAAATTTTATATGGAACATTATTTCCCATATTTTAAAAGTCAATATATGAGTACAAAAGAAGAAACATCTATAATAAAAAGGGTTGATACGGAAGCTTACACCGGCATGTGTGATGATGTAAGGCTTGGGGTATCAGTAATATTTTACCTGCAGAATGTAGTGGATTATTTGGAAGAAGGGAAAGATAAGAACCAGATTGACAGGCTATTGCCGATTTATTTATCTGCACTTTCTATATCCGGAAAAATTCTTCTTCCGATGGAACTTGATGAGAAACTGGCTAAAAATAACAGCGCAGATGTCCAATACCGGAGACAATTGATAGCAGAGGCCAAAAAAGGGAATCAG
>JAATEU010000519.1 GCA_015655565.1 Clostridiales bacterium | reverse complement strand
TATTTACTACGAGTTCATAATCAAGAGCCGTCTGTCCAATGATTTCTTCCAGCAGCCGGACCCTTCCGCGGTTATTTTTCTTCCGGAAGGCCTCCAGGTATTTATCAGCTTCTGCAGCGGAAACAGCCAGCCGGATTGTCTTCTTTTCCTTGGATTTAACAGACTTCTTCACCGGAATTACTGTTTTTAAGGCATCATTCATGGTAGCGCCGAAAGTTTCCTTAATCCAATACGCCAGACTGATTAACTGACTTTCGATAACCAGCGCATCATTTACAATCTGATAAATCGGTTTAATTAATTCAACCTTCCATTTTGCTTCTCCGGATATATTCACAATATAGCCTTTTATTAACCGGTTGCCTTTGCCAAAGGGAACCATAACCATGGCTCCTATGACAGCTTCCTTGCTGAATTCTTCCGGTATGGAATATTGGTATGACTGATCCAGGTTTTCATGGGATATATCTACAATAATATCTGCATATTTCAGCATACCAAATCACCGCCTTTAATACGATTTCAAATTTAATAATCATCCGGGTTATTCTTTTTCCTGACTAAGTGCCTTAACAATTTCATCCGTTTCCATGCCTCTGGAGCCTTTTATTAAGACCCCATCCCCTGCTTTTAAATGTTCCAGCAGATATTCGACAGCTTCTTCATTTTTTGAAAAGGAATGGGTACGGATACCTGGTTTCTTATCCTGTATTGCCTTGGCAATATAGAAAGCTTCTTTCCCGATTGTAACTACTTCATCTATTTTTTGTCCCGAAATATATAATCCCACATCATAATGACACTGCCGGGATATTCCGCCTAATTCCCATACATCAGCCAATACGGCAATTCTTCTGCTGACACCTTCCAATTCCAGCAATACCTGAATTCCGCTTTTTATGGAATCAGGGCTGGCATTATAAGTATCGTCAATAATTTTTATCCGGTTTACTTCTTTTATCCGGCCCCGCATAGCAATGGGCCGGTAATTGCACAAACCTTCTTTTGCCGCTTTGACAGGGATATGATAATGCTCTGCCACTGCTAAGGCAGCTAAGGCATTGAATACATTATGTATTCCCAAAACCTTAAGTACTATCTCTTCTCCATCACATATCGGGCCGTCACTGCCCTCCTCATGGTTATTTTGTCCCGTTTCCTTTTGCTGTTGTACGTTCCGATGCCTTTTGCTGTCTTTCTTCTTTAATATAAAATGAGTTTCGCCATTTACGGTCCGGATATCTTCCGCCCTGTAATCACAGAAATCCTCAGTGCCGAAAGCAGCTATTTCCGCTTTTATAAACTTATTCCGTGTCTTATCACATAAATCTGCTTCAGAAAGATTTTTTTCCCATGTATTATATAATACCCTTAATAAATCATCATTACCATGAAGAAACAAAATGGATTTATCCTCAAAAGCATTCATAATATTTAGTTTCTCTTTACGAATGTTTTCCCTGGTTTTAAGCTGGGCAATATGCGACACACCAATGTTTGTCATAATTGCAGCCTCCGGTTTTGCTATATCCGCCAGTTTCGCCATCTCTCCTTCTTCACTTATACCCATCTCAATAACAGCAATTTCATGCCGGCTGTCCATACGCAGCATCATAAGCGGGAGCCCTACCTGACTATTCATATTGCCGTCTGTTTTAAGTACATTATATTTTGTCCCTAAAGCCGCTGCAACCATTTCTTTTGTTGTAGTTTTCCCCACACTCCCGGTTATGCCGATTACGGGTATATTAAACCTGCTCCTGTAAAATGCGCCCAAAGCCTGTAAAGCCTTAAGGGTATTCTCTACTCCAATATATGCCTTATCCTGATTTTTAACTTTCTGTCTGCTGGTAAAACAGGCTGCGGCACCATTCAAAAAAGCATCCTCAATAAAATCATGGGCATCCACTCTTTCCCCGGCAATTGGTACGAAAAGCGAATTTGCTTCCATATTTTTCGAATTCGTACCGACCGAGGTTATCCATGCATTTTCATCTCCACATAAAATAACGCCGCCGACTGCTTCTGCAATTTCTTTAACACTTAAAGCTTCCATTTAACTTCCTGCTTTCTAAATTACACCATTAATTTACATCACTTTCATAATCTGCTGTATTTTATATCATTTTTTTAAATCATGTGTTATTTCAAATAATATTAATTCCTTCTTCTTTTAATTCCGCTAATACCTCCTTAATTAAATCCCGTTCATCCATTTTGTATTTAACACCTTTAATTTCCTGATAGTCTTCATGGCCTTTCCCTGCCAGGATGATTACATCACCCTTTTTCGCATTCTCAATACAATAGCGGATTGCTTCCTTACGGTCGATAATTTCCACATAATCCCCGGAACCTTTTTTTACACCGGTTATGATATCCTTTAAAATATCCTCCGGTTCTTCATTTCTTGGATTATCCGAGGTAACTACGGTAAGATCAGCTAATTGAGAGGATATTTCTCCCATTTCATATCTTCTTAATTTTGAACGGTTTCCGCCACAGCCAAATAAGCAGACCAATCTCTTCGGATTATATTCTTTTAAGGTAGTAAGCAGGCTTTCCAGACTCATGGCATTATGGGCATAATCAATCATTAAGGTAAAATGTTCCGATACAGGAACCGGTTCTACCCTGCCCTTAACCTTTACCACGGTAAGTGCCTTTTGGATTGCCTCAATTGGAATGTTAAAATGCCTGCAGATAGCAATGGCAGTTAAAGAATTATAGACGCTGAATCTTCCGGGTACATTAATTTTAACGTCAAAATTCATAAGTCCTTCTACTTTATACTTTACGCCTAAGCTTCCTGCAATACTATGCAAATCTATTTCCACAGCCCGCAAATCAGCATTTTCAGATAAGCCATAGGTCTCCAGTTCACAGGTACGGTCCTTTAAAGCCTGCCATATATGATTATCATCAACATTTGCTATACCAATTTTACAATTCTTAAATAACAAACCTTTACATGCCATGTATTCCTCAAAGTCCTTATGTTCATTCGGCCCGATATGATCCGGTTCAATATTGGTAAAGATACCGAAATCAAAAGTAAAGCCGGCAACACGACGAAGCATTAAGCCTTGGGAGGACACCTCCATAACCACACATTCACAGCCGGCTTCAACCATTTTATGAAAATATTCCTGTACGATATAGGATTCCGGCGTTGTATTATCAGCAGGGATTACTTCCTCTCCCATAATTGCTTCTATAGTACCGATTAAACCTGTTTTAATCCCGGCACCTTCTAAAATGGAACGGACCATATAGGTTGTTGTAGTCTTTCCCTTTGTTCCTGTTATGCCGATTGTCTTAAGTCTGTCCGCAGGATAACCAAAATAAGCCGCCGACATCCAGGCCAAAGCCAGTCTGGAATCTGCGACACAAATTACCGTAACCTCTTCCCTTAGGGAAATCTCCTTTTCAACAACTATGGCAGCGGCGCCATTCTTTACCGCTTCAGGTATAAAGTCGTGGCCGTCTCTTACCGCACCGGATATACATATAAAAACAGAACCTTTCACTACTTTTCTGGAATCATAAACTAAATTCGCAACCTCCCTGTCAAGCTTGCCTTGTAAGCTTAAATACTCCACTTTTTCAAGCATGGACTTTAAATTCATAGGAAACCCTCCAATATTTTGTTTCTTATTCATACTATATCACAAAATCCCATCCAATATATTACTCCGGACGGGAATTATTCATGACAATTATATGCCAAATAAAATGCATCGTTTCCACAGTTTGTTTTGACTTTGGTATAATTCTCCGTTTATTATATAACACTAAATTTGGCTTGTCAATGAAGAAAGACTCGGTGACACGACAAACGCATGAATGAACATTTGGTTAACATTTCATGAATTTCCGGTATCCCATGTCAGCATATAGTTCCATAGAAAGAATCCCCATGTCGCTAAGATTACAAAAAATGTTTAAAACAGTGTCAAAAGGAAATAACTCACTGCGT
>JAATEU010000091.1 GCA_015655565.1 Clostridiales bacterium | reverse complement strand
TCCATGCAAACAAGGAGGATTAAATTGAAAAAATAAGGCTATTAAACTTACTGTTCAGGCCTTTCCATGTTCCAACAGGCCGGCGAAAATAGAAAGGCACGGATATCAAGACTTAAAAGAAAATTTATAGAAAGGGAAATGCACTGCCCGGAATTCTTCCAAACTATTTATTGAGGCAGTATCGCAGGTAAAACCTGCGATATGCATGGGTATATCAATGAAAAACAATGAATATATGATTATAGACGGAATACCGGTTGAAATTAACGGTGAAAAAAATCTGCTGGAACTGATCCAAAAAGCCGGCATTAAATTGCCTACCTTCTGCTACCACTCTGAGCTGTCCATTTACGGGGCCTGCCGTATGTGTATGGTCGAGAACGAGTGGGGAGGACTTGATGCGGCCTGTTCCACACCTCCCAAAGCCGGTATAAAGATACGTACCAATACCCGGCGCCTTAGAAAATACCGTAAAATGATTCTTGAATTATTGCTTGCGAATCATTGCAGGGACTGTACAACCTGCAACAACAACGGAAAATGTAAGCTGCAGGATCTGGCAATGAACTCTAATATCGAAAGAATACGTTTTCCCAATACTGCGGCCGAACCAAATCTTGATGATTCCTCCTGCTGTATTACAAGGGACCAGAATAAATGCATTCTCTGCGGAGACTGTGTCCGGATGTGTAATGAGGTACAAAACATCGGTGCCATTGATTTTGCACACCGTGGCTCCAAAATGACCATAAGCACCGCCTTTGACCAGCCAATTGCCTCCTCTCCCTGTGTGGGATGCGGCCAATGCGCAGCCGCCTGTCCCACCGGCGCAATCGTAGTGAAAAACCATACGAATAAAGTCTGGGAAGCCCTGGATGACAAGAATACGAAAGTTACAGCACAGATTGCACCGGCAGTCCGTGTGGCAATCGGTAAGGAACTGGGTCATTCCAACGGAGAAAATACAATGGGAAAAATCGTTGCCGCCCTTAGACGTATGGGCTTTGATGAAATATATGATACTTCCACCGGCGCGGATTTAACCGTATTGGAGGAGTCCAACGAGCTGCTGAAACGTCTGGAAGCCGGAACCGGCACAATGCCGTTATTTACTTCCTGCTGTCCTGCCTGGGTAAATTATTGTGAAAAGAATTATCCGGAACTTTTGTCCCACGTATCCACCTGCCGTTCCCCCATGCAGATGTTTGCCTCCGTCATTAAGGAACAAAACAGCACCTCCAGCAGACGTCCGGTTCATGTAGCCGTAATGCCGTGCACCGCGAAAAAATACGAAGCCGTAAGAGAGGAATTTAAGACAGACGGCATACAAAATGTTGATTATGTCATAACTACTCAGGAATTAATTCAAATGATTAAGGAATCCGGTATCGTTTTTGCTGATTTGGATCCGGAAGCGGTTGATATGCCCTTCGGCACCATGACGGGTGCCGGCATGATATTTGGTGTAACCGGCGGTGTAACGGAAGCAGTACTCCGACGTCTTTCCTCCGATAAATCAAATACCTCCCTTATGTCAATTGCTTATCAGGGCGTAAGGGGAATGGAAGGCGTAAAGGAAACAGCCATCCTGTTTGGTGACAGGGAATTAAAAATTGCCATCGTAAGCGGACTGAAAAATGCAGGTGATTTAATCAAAAAGATCAAAGCCGAAAAGCACTACGATTTTGTAGAAGTCATGGCCTGCCCGGGGGGTTGTGTAAGCGGTGCCGGCCAGCCGTTCTCTTCCCTTGCCGAAAAAGAAAAGCGCGGAAGGGGACTTTATTCTGCCGACAAACTATCCAATATAAAACGCTCTGAGGAAAATCCCCTGATGATGTCCTTGTATAACGGCCTGCTCAAAGGCCGTGTCCATGAGCTTCTGCATGTCCGTTATGCAGCGGGAGTAAAGGAGGAAAAATAATATGCTTGAACTTAGTGTCTGCATAGGAAGTTCCTGCCATTTAAAGGGTTCCTATAACATAATACAGCTCTTTCAGCAGATGATTGAAGAAAATGCTTTGCATGATAAAATAGATTTTAAGGCCAGTTTTTGTATGAGGAAATGCCAGAGCAGCGGAGTTGCGGTTTCCATCAACGGAATGGTGCACCATTTACAGCCGGAAACGGCACGGGAATTTTTTAAAAATACAATTATGCCTATTGTAAAGTAAATTTAATCCAGGATATTATATCAGAATGTACTTTATAAAAGGACGTGTCGCAAAATAATTTTTAAGCCGGGATGCGGCACATCCTTTTTATTTTTAACCAGAGTTAAAAACCACCATTAAGGGTGGCACAGCATAGGCAGGGGGTTTATATTTCATATACTCTCGTGCCGTAAGGCTCAATTTCCACACTGCCTGCTTCTTTGCCGCCCTCATATAAATTAATAAGGGATTCCTTTAAATGAATCGTAACCGGTTTCTTTCCGTAATTTAATACAAAAAGAAATTTTCTGCCTTTTTTGCTTCTTACTGCAATTTCACATTCCTGCGGTACTTCAATTATTTCCTTATACGGATTTGCAATATTGAGCTTCTCTAAGAAAATCTTTGCGGTTTCTTCTGAAAATGCTCCGCCAAAATAGTATACTTTGCCTTTTCCAAAAGAATTTTCAATAAGACCCGGACAACCTGCATAATAATTTGAAGTATAGGTTCCAAGTGTTCCGGCATTTGCTCCCAGCGGCTGTAAAATATCATGAAATACGGCCGCCCAAACCTTCGTTCCCTCCCAATCTACATATACCTTTCCATCATCCGGTGCCGCAAACGTATATTCCGTAACATCCGTCCCTGCCAGCGGCTGCAAAAGACCGGGCAATTTCAACATTACGCACTTACCTGTTTCATCTTTATATCCGGTGCGGCATCCCAAAACAAGACAGCCGCCTGCAGACACGTATTCTTCCAATACCTTCACCTTTTGTTCCGTCATAATGGCCGCATGAGGATAAAATAACACAGGATATTTTTCCAGCTCCTTTGCCTTTGTATTTTCCCTGATATATACATAATCCATAGGTGTATGGGTAAGCTGAGCCGCTTTAAATATACCTGCCTGACTGACTTTATCCACTCTTTTATGCCACGCATCAAGCTGTGCATCCCAAATATTATCATAATCCTTCAATACGCCAAAGGCCGCTTCATAGCTTGCTCCTGCCACTCCTGAGAGTAATTTCATTTTCTCGTTGATTCCCTTTACTTCTCTTAAGCGCCTGTTATCACGGTTGGAATAATCCAAAATACCGTGCCAGTAGATTTCGGTTCCCATAGTGCAGGTTCTCCAGCGGAAATAGCTGATATAATCCGCACCATGTGCAACACTTTGCAGAGTCCAAAGCGTCATCTGCCCCTGCCTGGGCGCCGGTGCCTCCATGGCGGTATTCCAGCCATTGGCGCCGGATTGCTGTTCCATGATCCCAAAGACAGGCGAAACCGCACGGACTTCCGTCAGGTTCCTGCTCCATTTCCTGTCATTTAAATCGGTGGAATGCTCCGGATCCGTTCCCAGGCAGTAAGCAAAATTCGGATAAGAATCATACATAATAAAATCCAGGCTTTCATCCGTCATACGGTGATTATCCAGGTTGGAAAATAAACCGTTAGTCGTAATAAAGTCGCCTTTTTTTATATATTTTTTTATGATGTCGCTTTGCAGCCTGGCAAATCTGCAGGCACTGTCCGAAATAAATCTTATATAGTCCAATACTTCATGGGGATTGGTTGCATTGCTCAGCGTAGTTCTTGGTACATATACTTCCTCCCACGCAGTATAAGTCTGATTCCAGAATATCGTACCCCACGCCTGGTTCAAAGCCTCCAGTGTCTGATATTTTTTCTTTAAGAACTCCCGGAAAGCCAGGGTATCACTTTCCGAATAGAATTCATTCTTTTCACAATTCAGTTCATTATCAATCTGCCAGCCTATAATGCTTGGATGAGAGCCATAATGCCCTGCTATTTTCTCCACAACCCTTTTTGCCAGTTCCTGATAAACCCCGGAATTATAGTTGTAATGTCTTCTGGCACCATGCCGGTACAGCACACCATCCATGGCGGCATTCAGCACTTCCGGATATTTATTGGTTAACCAGGCCGGCGGAGCTGCCGTGGGTGTGCCAAAAATTACTTTCATTCCCGTATCCTTTGCAATTTCCAGAAATTCATCAAAAAAATCATAGGTAAAAACGCCTTCTGTCAGTTCAAATTTACTCCAGGCAAACTCTGCAATCCGAACGGTTTCAATACCGTTCTCAAGCATACGGAGTAAATCTTCCCTCCACAGGGTTTTATCCCAATGCTCCGGGTAATAACATACACCTAAAGATAACCTGTCTGCTACCAACGATTTGTTCATATTTCCCTCCCTAATGCCGCTTTGCGGCATCTCAAATACTTTTTGAAATGCTTTTCTTTCAATCTTCCCGACGTAATGCCGCTTCTGTGACATCACAAATAATAAGGGAAGAAGCTTGAATGAGCACCCTTTGTGCTCATTTCGAGGTTCTTCGGTGTGAAGATGTTTTTTCTTCACACTTACTTCCTGTTTTTATTCTTTAATTGCTCCCGCCGTCAAACCTGACATGAAGAATTTGGATGCACATAAAAATGCAATTAATAACGGCAGAACCGCACAGGTACTTGAAAGCATCATAGCTCCGTAGTCCGTGCCCCAGTCACTGATCATTGTTTTCAGTAATAAAGGCAAGGTCTGCAATTCCGTTTTACGAAGTATCATTAACGGCTGCATAAAGTCATTCCATACATTTACGAACTGCATAATTCCCAAAGATGCATAAGCCGGCAGCAGGATTGGCGCGATGACACGGAAAAATATGGTCCATTCACTGCAGCCATCGATTCTTGCCGCTTCCACCAGGGAGGTGGGTACATTATTCCGGCAATACTGACGCATCCAGAAGATACCAAAAGCATTGGCACAGCCCGGTATAATCAACGCCTTAAAATCATTAATCCAGCCAAACTTCGACATCATAATAAACCAGGGAATAATACCGGCAGTCCAGGGAATCATCATGGTTGCCAGAAGAACGGCAAATAATTTCTTTCTTCCCGGAAACTCATAAACAGCAAAAGCATAACCGCCCATGGAACAGAATAACAAAACCAGTGCCGTATAGGATACGGTAATAATACAACTGTTTAAAAATGCACGGGGAATATTAACCGCCGCCTTCATATTTTCAAAGTTCACCGCTAAATTCCGGCCAAACCAAACCGCCGGCGGAAAAGAATAAATCTCATTGGTTGTATGGGTCGACATAACAAACATCATGTAAAAGGGAAGCAGCATAATAAAAGCAATGCATACCAGCACAAAATACATGGAAAACTTCTTCCCGCCGGGAATAATCTTAGCTATCACAATGAGCATTACCGCTGCCGCTAAAATAAGTATCATGAATGCCGTCATTTATTTTCCCTCCTTTTTCCCGTTTCTCTTTCGCCCGTTACTTTATATACTCCCAATGAAATCAATATAATCATCACCGTAATAACATAAGCAACTGCTGACGCATACCCATATGCAGTTCCGCCTTGAGGAGCTTTGTTTAACAGGTACATCATAAGTGTCAGTCCGCCGTTATTCTGGCCTCCGGTCCAGCTGGAATTGGTTAAAATAAAGGGTTCCGTAAACAGGTTAAACATACCGATACTGGACTGGATAACCGTAAATACGATAATTGGTTTTAACAACGGAATTGAAATACTAAGCAAAACCCTTAAATGACCTGCACCATCAATTTTGGCGGCTTCATAAATATCATTACTGATGCCCTGCATGCCTGCCAGATAAATAACCATATTCCAGCCAATCCATTTCCAGGCAAACATTACCATCACCGCCGCCTTAATAAGGGAACCGTTGCCGCCTAACCAGTTGACTGCTTCTTCACCAAAGAAACTCAATATATAATTAATGAGACCATAATTATTTCCAAATAAATTCTGGAAGATAATCGTAATGGCTACGGAACTGGTGACCATGGGCATAAAATAAATTGTTTTGAAAATATTCTCACCTTTTACCAATTTAGAATTTAATACATAGGCAAGTGCCAACCCTCCCAGCAGAATCGGTATATGAGCTATAATGCCAATGATTAATGTATTGCCGAGAGCTTTCCAGAACAGGGTGTCCTTAAATAAATTCAGATAATTTTCTATGCCGATAAAGTGCATGGCAGATATGCCGTCCCACCGGAAAAAGCTTATATAAAAGCCTGCCGCAATTGGAAATATTCCAAAAATCGCAAATAAAATAAAAAACGGTGCAATATATGCATAGGCAACCTTATATTTTTTTATCCCGGCCCATATATTTCTTTCTGTTTTTATTTTTGCCATAGGATTTCTCTTCCTTTCTTTTGGAAAAGCCGGCCTTCTGATTTCAGGTCCGGCTTTTTCATATCTGATGCTTTTTGCACTTTCAGAAACGTACTTTATTTATCCCAAAGACCGGCATCCTTAAGCACCTGGATTTGCTGCTGCTTTACTTCTGCCGTTGCGGCTTCAATATCAGCTGCAACTAAATCACGGATTTCTTCCGCACTGAGTCCCTGTTCCAATCCTGCATTCACGGAACTGTAAATGCAGCCTTCCGCTGTTGTGTCCATCAAGGTTGTATTTACCGGTTCCAATTCACCTGCTATTTCCGCCCATAGTGCTTTTGTCTTTTGTCCTCCAAAATAAGGGTCTTCCGTTTCATAAATTTCTTTATCCTCCCAGGCAGGCATGTACGCCGGGTAGTAATCTACCGCTGTAAACATATCATTCTGGCCCTGCGCAGTTGCAAGCATATATTTTACAAAGGCCCAGGCAGCTGTTTTATTCTCACTTTGCGCAGGAATGACTAAGAAGGAACCGCCCCAGTTAGAGCTCTTTACACCGCCCGGTAAAGTTGTAACCGCCCAATGTCCTGAACCCTCCGGATCAATATCTGTTTTTAAAAAGCCGCCGAACCAGGCGCCGGTTGCTACAGAAACACAGGAACCGGCTGCATATCCTGCATAAGCTTCATTACTCCACATGTCAACATTCATGTCCCACTTATTTTCCCTCATTTTTATGACTGCTTTCAGACAGTCCATATCTCCCTCACGTTCTATTACAAGATTCAAATCATTATCATAATAATCACGGTTACAGAATAATTCAAAATAGAGATAAGATGCATCCGGCAGCAGCCACCTTTCTCCGGGAATGCTGACCGCTTCCGCCGCCTTTAATACGCCCTCCCAGGTACTCATTAATTCAGCCACCTCCTCCGGCGCCGTCGGAAGGCCGGCCTCTTTAAAAACATCGGTACGGTAGAAATAACTGCATGGACCTATATCCCAGGGAACCGCCACTAATCTGCTGCCGTCTGCCGAATATGCCTGTTCCCATTTATACGCCACAAAATCCTCTTTCAAACCGCCTGCATTATAAGGTTCCTCCAGCAGGTCCACTAATGCGGAGGAATCCCTGTATTGTGCTATGTACGCTCCTTCTACCATTGCCACGTCCGGTGCGTCGGAACCTGCCGCAAGGGCAGTCTGTAACGCCTGATGATGACTGGTTGTATCTGTAAACTGCAATTCAACTTCAATGTCGGGATATGCCTCCTGAAATCCCGCCATTGCGGCATTAAAAGCATCGTCACCGGAAGGCCATCCTCCCACCGTGATTTTGCCTGATGCAGTCCCTTCTTCCGTACCGCCGGCATTTTTACCGCCTGAATTGCCGCAGGCCGTGAAAGCGGATGCTGCCAACATCACCGCTAAAAGTAACGCCGCCATTTTTCTGACCTTGATTCTTTTCATAATAAACCTCCCTTTTACTGCTGTGTATTGTTGCGCCGGATATTCTTTACACTTTCACCCGGCATGATTTTAACGGGTAAATATATAACCCGTTTCACTTTTTTCCCCTCCAGTAAATCTAATAATAATTCTGCGCATTTTGCCCCCTGCTTTTTAGCCGACAAATCCACCGTGGTTAAAAGCGGGGAAGTATACCGTCTTGCAAAGGTACCGTCAAAGCCCATTACAGATACGTCCTCCGGTACCCTGACCCCCATTCTTTTGAATTGATTGCTGACTCCGAATGCAAAAAGATCGTTAAAGCAAAGAACTGCCGTTGCATCCAATTGTCTTTCCATAAACAGCTGGGCCGCCATCTCCCCTTTACCATAGAAGCTTTCTTCTATGGTAAAATTATCTCCGATTTGCTCTTCCTTAAATTTCAGAAGGCGTTCATCTTCACCCAAATCTTTTTTATGGATTCCTAAAACATAACATTTAATCTTATCTTTCAATATAGGTTTTAATTCCTCAAGATAACCGTACATTCTTGCATTTACGGAATTATACTCGTAAGGCATGCCAAACGCAATTTTTTCATGTCCGTTGTCCCGCAAATATTGAATCGCTGTTTTTGTGGCCTTATACATATCAATTTCAACCCTGGGTGCCGATTTGGAAAAACTAACCGGATTACCATAGCTTGCAGTCACAACCGGCAGGAAATAATTCTTTCCGGAGGAATCCATATACCACTGTGCCGCATTTTCATTGGGCATGATAATTCCGTCAATCATAGTTTCTTTAATACTGTCAAAGTCCAATGAGCCATTCATAACAACCATAAATTTACGTTTTTTTGCTGTTTCGATCATGCCCTGGTACATCTCAATATTGAAAGAATTCTGTAAATCTTTACAATAAAACAGGATTTGCTTGGTTCTTCTTTTTTGTAAGGACATAGCCACCGGATGCGGGTAATATCCCAGCTCTTCCGCAATCCTAATCACCGTGTCTTTTTTGTCCTTATCAACATAGCCACTGTTGTTCAGTGCCCTGGAAACTACTGAAACAGATACTCCAGCCCGGTTTGCAATATCTTTTCGTGTAGCCATATTTCCTCCTATACTACCAAGTGAGTCCTCTGAGGAATCAAATACATTTCAACTATAAAATACGTATTTTTTCATCTATATTGCAGTATTTGATATTTTTTATATTTTTATTTTAATACAATTCATCAATATGTGCAATTCTCATATATGTGGTCGCGCGTCCATGTGTAATATTGCACATTACGAGTCGAAATTGTGTATCCGCAGCAAAATAGACCTTTGAGACAAAGTATATTTTGCCCTTTTCTATGCCCCGGCATTAATATAAAAAGGTAACTGCTTTTTTTCATCTTATCAATCAGAGCAAAAAAACCGCCTGTTATTTTAAACAGACGGCATTTGTGATTTAGTTCCAACGAAACTATTCTATGAATTCTACTCTTTCATCCTTATATTTGGCACGGTGTTTTCAAAGATCCTCAAAGCCGTCCTAAGCGGCAGACCTTTTATTTGATCGAACCCGTTATACCGTCTGCAAAATATCTTTGGAGCAGGGAGAAAATAATAACGGTAGGCAAAGTACCTACAGATACCGCTAACATGAGTACGCCATAATCTATGGTATATCCTGCTATAAGATTGGATATGAGCAGCGGCATAGTCTGGCTTTTTTTGTCCTGCATAATGACTAAGGGCCACATATAACTATTCCATGCATTCATAAAGGTTACCGTAATTGCAGCCACATAAGTAGGCTTCATGACAGGAAT
>JAATEU010000191.1 GCA_015655565.1 Clostridiales bacterium | reverse complement strand
CAAAACCGTTTCGCCCTCTATCAGTCCCATAATGCGTCTGTAATGCTTCTCATTTACAATCTTGGGATAATTTGGATTTTCCAAAGGATCCGCTCCAAAGAATTCCTTAATATATTTTTTTAAATATTTCACCAGTTTATCTTTTACCTCCTGATGAACATACAAATAATCCGGTGCAACACAGGTTTGTCCTGCATTTAAAAACTTACCGAAAACAATCCGCTTTGCCGCCAGTTCCAGGTTGGCTGTTTTATCAACGATGCAAGGACTTTTTCCGCCAAGCTCTAAACTGACCGGAGTTAAATGCTTTGAGGCCTTTTCCATAACCAGTTTTCCAACATCTGCACCGCCGGTAAAAAATATATAATCAAATTTCTGTTCCAGTAATTCCTGATTTTCCTGCCTCCCCCCCTGAATGACGGTAATGTATTTCGCCGGAAAACATTCTGAAATCATATCGGCCAAAACCCGGGAAACATTGGGTACATAGGCAGAAGGCTTTAATATGACACAGTTTCCTGCTGCAATTGCTCCGATAAGGGGTGCCAAACTGAGTTGAAACGGATAATTCCAGGGTGACATAATTAATACAACCCCGTAAGGTTCCGGTACAACAAAACTGATGCCTGCAAATTGCGCCAAAGGCGTCCTTACAAATTTCGTACCTGCCCAGCATGGAGTATGTTTTATTAAAGTCTTAATTTCCTCCAGGACCATACCAATCTCCGTCATATAGCTTTCAAATTCTGATTTATTTAAATCCTTCTTAAGCGCAGCTGAAATCTTTTGTTCATTGGAAATAATTGTTAATCTAAGTTTCTTTAGTGCAGCCATCCGGAATAGAACGGATTTGGTTACGCCCGTACTAAAATATTTCCTTTGTTTTTCCAGAATTTCATGAGTCGACACAATGCATTACCTCCTTTTACTTTATATTTTAAGATGACGGCGGCAGAAATGCAAGGTATTATTTTAAATTTCTCCAGGAAAATTCTTTTTAACCCTCCAATCAGGAAAGAGTTTTCAGGGCAAACTCTGCGCTGACGCTTGGCCGCTTCGCGGCATATTTGTCTTTGTCTGATATCCATTCTTTTTTCCTTTGGTTATGCCCCTTTGATTTATAATGCTTTGCCCATCCTCCTGTGTCTTTCCCTCTGCACACCCCAAAAGGCACAGGGAAAGGCACAAAATCATGAAGCAGATTATATTTTTCATGTTAATTTCCTCCATTTTTCTACTTTGTTGATGCCCCAACTATAACAAAATAAAAACTGGCACACCAAGGGGTTCTCACCACCGGTATACCAGCTTTTCTTACATTTTAACAATTTTCCATAATAGCTTTTACCGCTGTTTCCGTATCCGTAAGCGGAAACAGTTCATATCCTGCCAAACCTGTATATCCGCAGGATTCCAGATGGCCAAACACCTTTTTATAATTAATTTCTCCCGTACCCGGTTCGTGACGTCCGGGCGCATCGGCCACATGGATATGTCCAAACTGGTCCACATATTTGGAAATGGTGTCACAAATACACCCTTCATTAATCTGCATATGATATACATCGTATAAAAGTTTCAGCCTGCCTGAACCAATGAGCCGGCAGATTTCCGCTCCCATCCGGGTGTATTTCAGAAAGTTTCCCACATGATCTGTGGTAACATTCAGCGCTTCCAGATTCAGATTGATATTCTCCTCCTCTGCAATCCTGGCACAGGCAAGCAGGGTATCATACATAGAGCAAAGTTTTACCGTACCGGACAGTTCATCATAATAATTAACTACCACTCCGCCTTCTCCCAGCGCGTTGGAATGAATCGTTACACTAGAGGCCCCCACTTTTTTTGCTGTAGCTATAGATTCCTTCAGATAATTGATATAGTTTTCTTTATGAGCGGGATCTACCAAAGAAAAATCCGCATCCCCGTTAAAGCCGCTGATAGCAATCCCTGCATCATCCGCCGCCTTACTCGTTGCTCCCGGATCGCGGATTCTCCAGTCCCAGAATTCAACCGCAGCAAATCCATCCTTCTTAGCAGCCGCAAACCTTTCAAGCCAGGGCAGTTCCTGATATAAAGTATCAATACATGCACATTTTCTCAAAGCCATCTTATTCAACCTCCGAAATTTTTACTGTTCTTCCTTCTTTTAAGGATTTTGTAGCAGCTGCGGCCATCAAAACCGGATACAGCCCATCCATACCGGTGACCGGAGTCTCTTTGTCATTCACTACGGCATCTGCAAATGCCTGCATTTCCGCTACAAAAGCACCGGTATACCGTTCCCACATAATCTTGTATGTATTTTCACAGCTTGTTCCGTTTTCATCAGACAGCACCGCCGTATGGGGAATGTCATTTTCGTTCCGTGCACACCCTTTAGACCCAAAAACTTCAATCCTCTGGTCATATCCATATACCGCCTTCCTGCTGTTATCAAT
>JAATEU010000156.1 GCA_015655565.1 Clostridiales bacterium | reverse complement strand
GGTGGATCTGGCAAGCCTCTGGGCCGTGACCATGGCGTTCGCCGGTCCGGTCGGGCTTGGAGTCGTGACAGCGGCGTTCGCCGTCGGCGTGCTGTTCTGGATCGCCTCCAGGATAAAAGCCTCCTTTACTTCGAGAAAATTCAGGGGCGGAGCATATGCAACGGTAATTTCAGCTATTGTAATTGCAATGGTATTGCTTGTTAATATATTTGTTACCATGCTAGATCTTAAAATCGATGTCAGCAAGGAAGGCATGTATACCCTGACCGATACAACCAGGGATTATGTTAAGGATATTGAAGATGATATTACTATTTACTATTTGGTTCAGACCGGTTCTGAAGATGAAACCTTTACTGAAATTGTAGATAAATATACGTCACTTTCCGATCACATAAAAGTGGAATATAAAGATCCGGTTTTATATCCTAACTTTACTTCAAAGTATGTGGATGAGGAAATAACTAATAATAGTGTATTAGTAGTCAATAATTCCAACGAAAGAGCCAAATATGTAGATAATAGTGATATGTATCAGACTGAAATTGACTATAGTACGTATCAGACCAGTGTTACGGGCATTGATGTGGAAGGACAGGTGACTTCAGCATTACAGTATGTCACTACGGAGGACCTTCCTGTCATGTATATGGTACAGGGCCATGGGGAAACGGCAATTGCAGATACTTTGGCATCTTCTTTGGCTAAAGTGAATGTAACTACCAATACATTATCCACCTTAACAGCCGAGAAAATACCGGAGGATTGTTCCATCCTTCTCATTAACGCACCCCAGGGAGATTATTCGGAAGATGAAATTGCAATGATAAAGGACTACCTGGCAGCAGGCGGGGATGCGATTATCTTTGTTGATTATGTGGCAGAAGGGCTGGAAAATTTTAATGGTTTAATGAATTATTACGGAATTAGTCTTGTGGACGGTATCGTATTGGAAACAAGCCAGGGTTATTATATGGGCCAATATGTAAACAACCTGGTACCTAACATTGAAAGCCATGATATTACCTCATCCATTATATCCGATAATATTTCAATTGTTGTTCCTTCCGCAGTCGGTATACAAACACTGGATACCGCAAGAAGTACAACTACAATTGATCCCCTGCTTACCACCTCCGACACTGCTTATTCAAAAGTTGATGTCAATTCAGCAAATATCGAAAAAGAAGACGGTGATATTGACGGACCTTTTAATCTTGGCGTTGCAATCACAGAAAATTACAATGATACGGAGACAAAATTAGTGGTATTTGGTTCAGCCTATATGGGTAATGAGGATATGGTATCGTATCAGTCAATCGGCAACCTGGACTTAATAATAAACACGGTAAATTTTGTATCGAACCAGGAGAGCAGCCTTGCTATACGTACAAGAAGTGTTACACAGCAGTATTTGACTATGAATGCGGCACAGGTTAATTTCTGGGCCATTGTGATTGTAGTTGCAATACCGGTATGCGTACTGGCATTAGGCGGATTTATATGTATCAGAAGGAGGAAGAAATAATGGCAGGCAGTAAGAAAAAAAAAAGGTTCAACACTTATTGTATTGCTGATTGCTATGACTGCCATGATAGCAGCCTGCCTCTGGTTAGTGAATTATAAAGACCGGCAGGCTTCAGAGGAAAGCAGCGAGACCACCGAGGATTCAACAACCTTACTTTCCTTGGAAACGGATACCATACAGTCCATTTATTTTAAAAATGAAAGCACGGAAATGACCCTTAACCGGACTGAGGATGACAATTGGGAAAAGTCGGATGACAACTCGTTTCCTGTAAATCAGACCAATGCAAATAATATGATGAATGCTTTTGCTGATTTATCCGCAAGCAGTACCATTACGGAGGATGCGGATAATTTAGCTGATTTTGGACTGGATAATCCGGTCATACAGATATCGGTAACTGCAGAAGACGGAAAGACAACCAAAATTGCTCTTGGTGCGGAAGCACCGGTTGCGGGCGGATATTATACTGTTTTAAACGATGGAAAAGAAGTTTATATTGTTGAAGCCGCCTTCTTTAGTAAATTTAATTATAATCTGACTGAAATGACAGCGGTAGAAACCATTCCGGCCGTTACGGCGGAAAATATCACCCATTTGACCGTGGAAAATAAGGATAAGCCGGGTTTTGAGATCGTTTATGATGAGGATAATCCTGCTGATTTTGCCGGTTTAACCAACTGGACCATGAAACAGCCCTATGAGACTCCGGTTCCGGCTGATGCAGATGCTGTCAGCACGTTACTTGCAAATTATTCAGGAATGTCTTTCCTCAGCTGTGTGGATTATGATGCCGGGGATCTTGGCATATATGGGCTGGAGGAGCCTGCGGCTACGGTTTCCCTGGAATATTTTGAAGAATATACCAAGGATACGGATAACTCCGCAGAAGGGGACACTAACAGTGAAACGGATGAAAGTATCGCCACGGCGGAGGAGGATGAAGTTTTAAAAACAAAATTGTATTATAGTTATGAGCTTATTATCGGAACCACCGACGAAGACGGCAATTATTATGCGAAATCCAAGGATTCCAATGCCGTTAATACAATGAGTGCGGATGCCGTTGCACAATTAATTGATATTGATGCTTACAGTAATGTGAACCACTATATTAATTTGATCAACCTGGATTCCATTAACCGGCTGGAAGTAAATTTTGGCGGGGAAACCTATACCATGACCATGGAAAAAACCGAGGCTGCAGCTGATGATACAGCTACACAGGATGCGGAATCAGAATCAACAAAATATTATTTTGATGACAAGGAAGTGGAGGAAGATAATTTTAAGGAATTGTACCAGTTAATTATTTCTCCGACTACCGAACGGGAAATACCTGAAGAGTATTTTGAAAATAATACGGAGCAGACTCCATATTTAACTTTAACCTTCCATTTTACAGACACGGAAGATACTGCAACCATTCAATATAAGCCTTATGATGAAAGCTTTTATGTTGCCAATATTAATGGGGTGGAATATTTCCTGACAGATCTGAGAAAAGTAAATGAAATAGCGGAAACTGTTAAAAATTTTCAATCATAAGCGAAATGCTTTGAGTATCGGAGTTATTAAAAATTGTAGCCTGTCTTTAAACTTTCAGTTCCAAAACTGGAGTTTAAGACAGGTTTTTTAATGTTATGAGAATTGTCTCCTATAACATTAAAAATGCATCCGCAGGATGCGCATGACGCTTGTAAGGTTATCATGCCGCGAAGCGACCAAGCGTCAGCGCAGAGTTTGCTTTGCAAACTCTTTTTCGTTGTATTTTGCTTTTGGGATTTAGGAAGTCCAAATATTAACAAATAGAATTTTGTTGACATATTCTTAAATACCACGTATATAATTGTAATACAAGCAGTAAGAAATAAAAAAAGCAGACTGATTATCTGCAAGGGAACGTGCAGGGAAGTATCCGGAGCAAGGTACCGGAAATGCGATGGGAGTTATATGAAAAAAAAATTATTGTTGATGGGAATATGTATAGCCATACTTATTATTGTATTTGCCGGAAATATTTATAGACAGCTGAATAAGGACAAGGGAGGCGGCCGGACTGAGAACGGCATACTTCGTGACAAGAATATGATGACAGTGGCGGAAGCCTTACGTTTACTGGGATTTCTTGGGATAAACGGGGATAAGCCAGGGCAGGAATCAGATGCCGGGGAGGAACCAAAAGAGCAGTCCGAAGAGGAACCGGCATTAACAGAGGAAGCGGAAGGGTCTTATCTTAAATACGGTGAATGTCTTGCCATACTGGAAACGGTATGCGAAGAGCTTAATATCAATCGTCTGGAGGTAATTGATAAGCTTTCCTTTGATTTACAGGCCGGACCGGATAATAAAGTAATTTTATCGGAAGAATTCTTGAATCTGTACGAGAGCATCCTTAAGATAATACCGGCAGAAAATTTACCGGTGGCAGAAAAGACGGTTTTTGTGATAGGCGGTTCAGGTGATACGGCATCGTCTGACGAAGAAAACATTCTGGTAACGGACCAGGGTGACTTTACATATAAGGATATTGTAAGTTATGATAATTTATATACAAATGGAATCTTAAACCTGGTCAGTGAAAGCACGGATACGATGCAGGAAAAACAATC
>JAATEU010000301.1 GCA_015655565.1 Clostridiales bacterium | reverse complement strand
TGGTCGGGAGCATGGTTATTTTGGTTCAGCTCATTTATAGTGGTTTTTTTAGGCGTCTTGTTAGGATCAAATACAATTTCCATATTTGTTGATGCTTTGCCTGCTTTTATTTTATCCGGATTAAAAGTTGCCAGCGGAATGCTTCCGGCATTAGGTATTGCTATATTAATGCAATTAATTTTTGATAAGACAAATGCAGCATTTTTATTCATAGGATTTGTATTAACAGCATTGCTGGACATGAGTACGGTAGGTGTAGCTATTGTAGGAGGTACTGCAGCCTATATTATTTATCAGCAGGCTGTTAAGAACAAAAAAGAGCAGCTCAATGCTCCGGCTTTATCAGATGATCTGGGAGGTGAACTATAATGCCGAATTTAAATGATAAATATACGGAAAACAGTCTGGTGACAAAAGGGGATATGAGAAAAACATTTTGGCGATCTTTTGTGCTGCAGGGATGTTTCAATTATGAACGTATGCAAAATGTGGGATTTTGTTATTCCATGATTCCAGTTTTTAAGAGATTATATAAAACACCGGAAGAAATATCTGCCGCATTAAAAAGACATTTATCATTCTTTAATACAACACCTCAGGTTGTAAGTTTTATAACTGGGGCATGTATTGCATTGGAAGAAGAAAATAAAAAGTCTGACGGCGGATTTGATATTGAGTCAATTGCCGCATTAAAAGCTGCGTTGATGGGACCGGTAGCAGGAATAGGAGATTCGTTTTTCTGGGGGACATTCAGGATTATTGCTGCCGGTGTCGGTTGCGGCCTGGCATCACAGGGAAGTATACTTGGTGCGGTTTTATTCTTAATGATTTTTAATGTTCCTCATTATGCAGCAAGATACTATGGTTTAAAATTAGGATACAGGAGCGGCATTGGATTTATTGAATCTGTTCAGGCCTCCGGAGTGATTGAACTTTCAACAAATGCAGCTAAAGTCATGGGGTTGTGTGTTGTGGGAGCAATGATTGCCTCCATGGTAACCTTTTCAACACCCCTGGTTCTGACTATGGGAGAAACATCCATGGAAGTACAAGGGATTTTTGATCAAATTCTTCCAAAGATTTTACCATTAGGGTTAACTTTTGGTATCTACGGATTATTAAAGAAAGGATATAAAACTTCTACAATTATGTTTGGTATTATTTTGATAGGAATTGTAGCAGCGTTTTTTGGTATATTATAATGAATTATAAATCGAAGATGTATGATTATATTTGTGAAACACCAGAGGTTTTAACCCGGATTATTAATCGCAGAAAAGAAATAACAGAGGGTTTTGTGGATTATTATCGAAACCAAGAGATTGAACAAATTTATGTCATTGGTTCGGGTACCAGTTATCATGCCGCGTTATCCGCAAAGGCATATCTGGAGGACATACTGAATATAAAAATTTTTAATATGTATCCGACTCAATTTGAGAGAAATGAAAAAGTCTTTAACAGTAGGACACTTGTTGTTGGTGTGTCACAGGGCGGACAGAGTTTATCTACAGTTGCAGGATTGGATTCTGCGAAAGGTAAAGGCTTACATACAGCGGCTGTATCAGAAAATCCAACTGCGCTAATATTTGAACATGCTGAAGTTTCAACAAGAATTGAGGTTGGAAATGAAAAATGCGGGGCTAAAACAAAAGGATATGCGGGTACTACAGCCACCCTGTTAATGATGCTTACGGAATTAGCAATAGCTAAGGAGATAATTACAGAAGAAAAAGCAGGGGAATACCGCCTTCGTATGTTTAAAGTAATTCATAATCTGCCGAAAGTAATTAAAGCATCAACGGACTGGTATTCCAGAATTAAGGAAGAATTTCTTCCGGCGAAACGTATTATTGTTGTGGGATATGATGATAGGTATGCCGATGTCCTGGAAGGTGCTTTAAAAATCCTGGAAACGGTCCGTCAGGGAGTTGTAGGGTATGATATAGAGGAATTTTTTCATGGAATATATAACTCAATTACGGATAGTGCGCATATTTTATATTTGGCATCGAAAGGCGATTATAAGTCAAGAACTCTTAAACTGATTGAAATATTAAGTGAGTGGACTCCTCACAATTATCTTATTTCTTCGCCGGAAGGAATTGATACAATTTCAAATAAGGATTTAATATGTGATTTTGTGGAAGAACCTTATTTCTCGGGGTGGGAATATATTATACCGCTGCAGATTATTTCATGCCTGGCCTCACAGGACTTGGGGATAAATCCTGACATCCCGAAAGATCCGCAGTTTCACCAAAAAATTGGGAGCAAAGAAATAGATGACGGCAGGGATCAATATGTAGAAGTATAAAATGGACAGGGATGCCTGCAACTAATGTAAAACCTCGTTGCTAATTATGTTATTTGAAATCCCCAATAAGTATTAGCACTCAATCTATAATGTATTTAATTATTCTCCGGCATCTGTTGTATGAAAATGGGAAGCAATGAATTATACTCATTGCTTCCCATTTTCCATACTCAAACATTCAACATAATTTAAATCAACTGCTGTTATGCTTATATTATCATTTTTTCTAAACTTAACAATTATATATTTCATTTTTTCGTCCGTTTTTTGTACTTTAAGGGGATATTTATGGTGTGAACATTGAATTATAGGTGGTGTAATGTTAAAATAATAGTGCTACATAGAAACAATTGTGTAAATAATTAAGCAGGGAAATGATTATGATGAAAAAATTCATGAGTTTCGTGGTACTTGTCGTAATGCTTGTTTTAATGTGTAGTTAGTTCAAGCTTTTGCATCTGAAAGCACAGGTAATAACAGCAATGAGGTTTTTGTTAAAACAGGGGATGTTACGGAAAATCAGATCCAGGAATTAGTGGCTGCGCCATAAGGAGACTGGCTATATGAATATTAAGACAAATGGGAATTTTATGGGAGCATATCAGGAACGTATTACTAACCATAATACCTGTCATATTTTTGGGGGAATTACCCATACAGCCGAAGAAATCAAAAATCATAATACATTCATTTCTAATTTATTTGCACAGATGAATCAGGAAAATCAAAACGATATCATGGAACAGGTTAAGGATAGTTATTTGAAATTTGTAATAAATAACAGTGACAATGAAGCGGTAAAAACTTTGTAAATCAACGTACGGAAAACATGTTTGCTAACATAGGTGATTATTGGACTAAACTTATAAGAGTGGAATTTTAAAGAAAACCCCAGAGGAATGTTTCTCCATTCTCCAATATCTCCGGCCGGAAACCGCACGGTTTCGGATGCATACATTATTTATAAAATTCTCTTGAAGCAGGATAGATGTCATATGAAACCGCACTTTTTACAGCGTCTAAAATGGCATACTCCACTGCTTTGCAGGCAAGAACTCCCACAGCATCCAGTGTTGCAGCAACTTCACCTGTGCACAATGCGAAAATAGTATCTCCGTCAAAAACAGTATGAGAGGGCCTGACTGTACGGGCAATACCATTTTGCCCAAAGGAAGCAAGTTTTGTGGCTTGGGCTTTTGTTAATTTAGCATTTGTGATAATACAACCGAGAACCGTATTGCCATTGAAAAAATCTGCATTGTTTTTATATCTTTCAAGAATAGCCGCTTCACTGTCCGCAAATCCTTTCCCATTCGCCGTGCGTGCGCCGGCTATGATTTTACCTGCTTTATTATCATAAATATCACCGACACAGTTGACTGCTATAACAGCTCCTGCATAAAGTTCTTCATGCCTGAATGCGCAGCTGCCGATTCCTCCTTTCATGTCATGACGGATGCCACAGGAGGTTCCGATGGTTGCACCTGTGCCGGCACCGTAGTTTCCGCTTTTCCATTTTGAATTTGAAAAAGCATTTTCGCATGCAGTGTATCCCATCCGTTCATCCGGACGAATCTTATAATCGCCGCATTTTAAGTCAAACAATATTGCAGCGCATACATTGGGCACGTTTGTTACACCAACATCCCTCCCGATTTTCCTTTCCTCCAGAAACCTCATTACACCGCCTGCCGCATCAAGTCCGAAAGAACTGCCGCCTGCCAGTATAACAGCATGTACAGTTTCTCTGTTATTGATAGGGTTTAACGCATCCGTATCCCTTGTTCCCGGCGAACCTCCCCGGACTTCCACACCGCACACGGCGCCTTTTTCGCTGATAATAACCGTACAGCCTGTTGAAGCTTAAAAATTTTGTGCCTGTCCGATTTTGAATTCTTTAATTTCATCGATGCTGATTTTTTTCATGTCAAACCTCACCAAGTGTTTTCAGCACTGCAGCAACAATTGTTTCAACTTCGGCAAGGGCGCCTTTTCCTAAATCCCCGCAGGCGAGAAGTGCTTCTTTCGGTTCTATAAACTGATAGCCGAAGGCCAGCAGTTTCTCTATATTGCTTTGTGTAATGGGATTTTCATACATTGCAGTATTCATGGCCGGACAGATTATTACGGGCTTATTCTTTATGGCCATAATTACGGTTGAAAGCATATCATCGGCAATGCCTGAAGCGAGTTTTCCGATTAAATTTGCAGTTGCAGGCGCAATTACACAGCAATCCGCTTTTTGTGCCAGAGATATATGGCGCACATCCTCATAGTATATTTCTTCAAACATATCCGTATACACTTTGATTTTTGTCAATGTCTGCAGCGTAAGCGGCGTTATAAATTTCGTTGCCGAATTTGTCATAATAGTATGAACTTTAATTTTACGTTTTGCAAGCTGGTTGGCAATATCTGCTGCTTTATATGCGGCAATACTGCCCGTCACCCCTAAAATGATTTCCTTCATTTTACTTTCTCCTTTTTTCAGTTGCTGCCGTTACAATTGCATCTGCTATTTCTGCTTTGGTTATATAACGTTTATAATTTTTTTCCTTGTCAACTAAATAACCTATATGCTGTTCTCCGAAAATATCACGCAGATCATTTGCAAGAACAAAGCTGCACCTGTTATCTTTTAAAATATGAAATGCCGTATCAATAAGGGTTTCATGCCCCACATTATTCAGCAATTTAAATGCAACAAGAACAGCCTTTGGTGCCAGGGTTTGAAAAAGCGAAATAATTTTGGGAGTCCGCTCCATTAATAGAATCATGTTTTCAATACCGGAACTGATTTTACCATTGTCATTCATGACGGTATCTGCATTCTGAAGCAACTCCGTTACCAATGTATCCGTAATTTTTACATCGGTTCCCTGAAAAGAATCCAAGTTGGCAGCAATAGAATCTGCAAGCATTGAAGCGGAAGAAACTGATTTAACACGATAATCGCTGACGGCCATACTATGTACAATAATATCAATATCCTGTTCGCTAAGCACTTTTCTGACTGCTGTTTCAAGGCTTGCAACATTATCAACGGGTATAATTTGAATTTTTTCTGATTGTGGCAGAATTGCCGTTTTCGCACATATATAATATATTTTTTCCGTATCTGATAACTTTGCAAACGTTTTTGCAGTCAGACTGCCAAGCATACCGGTAGAAGTGTTTGTTATACTTCTGACTTTGTCAATCTGCTCGGTGGTTCCACCTGCCGTAATTAGAATTTTCATACATTACCTTCCTATATAAATAAACTAGAAGATGGCTATCAAATGAGAGCCATTTTTTTAATTTTACCATAGGTCAAAAATAAAGTAAACATGTTTACTGCTTCATCCACTCAATATATCGGCATGTTTGATATTTTTATTGGTGTCTGAAGTTATAAGTAATTTGAATATGTTTAGGGAGAAACTCATTGTTAATTTCTTTTATAGTAGCATAAAACAGAAAATTTACAGAATAATAAACAGAAGACGCAAAAATAGTCAAAAAATATATAAAAAAGATATATATATGCTGATTAATTATATGTATCAAAAGATATATATTGACAAATTAATGTAATTGATGTATGATGAACTTATTAAGAAGAGTTGTGTTTA
>JAATEU010000318.1 GCA_015655565.1 Clostridiales bacterium | reverse complement strand
AGTTTGCCTACAAGTTCTTCTAATTTATTTCGGTATGCGGCTCCTTCTTCTTTTAATGCCGGATGAGTTTGCCCCAGAATAAGATATAATACATCATTATTGTCGTTACCGTTTCCATCGTTATCGGTACTGCTTTCGATTAACTTGGCTATTGCTTCATTTCGGTGCTCTATCCCTTTTCCCGTTCCGATAAGTCCAAAGGAACATATTATCTGTCTATTCTCATATCCAAATTTCTTTTTCAATATATCCCTTGGTTCAAATGGTTTTTTCGGGACTCCATGGTGAATGACTTCAATTTTCTGTGAGTCGACTCCATAGATTGATTGAAGCATTTGTTTAGTATTTTGGGCCATGGTTATTATTTTTTCACTCTTTTTTCCAAGTTCATTAATAATCAGCCTTTGTTTCAGATCAGGTTCTGACAGAATGGTATGAAGCGTTGTTACAAGGGGGATTTCCAGCTTATTGACAAGGTCAAGGATATAGTCACCGTGATCACCCCCGAAAATACCGTATTCATGTTCAATTACCAGCAGGTCAATATTAGAAGTATTAATTTTTTTTGCCATTTCGATATAATCATGCCGTTCATTTTGTCTGATACTTGCCATAACTTTATTATCGTAATTATAATTATCTGAATTGTTTATGGCAATAACCTGTGTATTTACCGTACCAAGGCGGTCCATAGTGGTAATCAGATCTTCGGTAAAAGTAGCTATCCCACATTCACGAGGTGGAAAAGTACTTAAAAATGCAATATTTCTAAATTTTTTCAATCGCTTCATATCTATCATCCTTTCGTCTTTCATTTTGTAAAAAATCCCATATTCTTCTTTCGTTTCTTTTATTATATAATTTTTTCATAAGGTTGGATAATTTCATTGGCATTTGCCCGGGGCAAAGCCTTATGTTAATCAGATTACCTCGGTTTCAGTATCAACGGCGGTATCAATAACCGGATTCCTTATATTAACTATCATTCCAAAGACGGTATCTGCATCCTCACTTTTTAACAACTTGTCCAAATCTAAATTGCTGAAAGTGATGGATTCACCCAGCTGCTTTTCTGACACATCAGCATATATTGTATCAGGTATCAGAGCTATCTTTCCAAAAACAGTTGTTTCAGATTTATATACCTGGAGCTGCAGCAGTCTGTTCTTTAAATCATCCTCACCTTTAAAGACAATGGGAATTTGCCGTTTAATTTCATGGTCTTTTGAAACGATCTGCACATCTAAATGTATGACATCCCCTGAAACAGGTTTTCTTTGCACTTCCTTAATAAATCCAAATTTCTTATCTTCATTATAGTTAATCCACATTTTAGCATTAGAACCATGGGCGTTAAGTATTTTTTTAAGGGCTTTTTTCTCAAATTTTACCGAAGCCGCCTCCGTAATACCGTCTCCATAAAGTATACCGGGCACATAGCCGCTTTCTTTAAATTTACCTGGTTGTTTCGTTCTTTCTACCGATTCTAAAATAATTTCCTGCATAAATTTTCTCCTCTCGTGCTGGTTAAGCTTTACCATTATTATTTTGCTCCAATAAACCATTAGCACTCACAGTGCACAAGTGCTAACATCTTAATTGTACCTGTATGCTTTGGTTTTGTCAATATATTTCTGAATATTATCATTTAAATATTATTTTTTCTGAATATTTATTACTTAAATATTTATTATCAGAGTTTTTTTACAGGTTACAGAAATGGTTTTACATCCGGATTAATTACACTTTAAGCATAAAAAACTACCAACCAAAAAATATTTTAGTTGATAGTTCTAATTTAACGACATACCCATTTTGCACGGTATTTATTTTTTAAGTATTCCTTAATAATTGAAATATGTCATTATCATAATTGTATAGATTGCCTTTTAATGCTTTTACATTATTTATAAAATATAACCCCTTCCATCCATTTTATCCCATATCCATTATTACTGTCAACTACTAAAAATAATTATTTTATTTTTATTTTTATATTTTAGCAACGGCTCATAGGTTTTATTGCATATGCCATACGTATCTGCAATACCGGTATGTTCCCCTTCTGCAATTTATCTTACTATTCTGTCGATTAATGGATTTTTTGTATCCAACACCCGTCCTCCAAATGGAATTTTCCTCCAAACCACCATTTTCTACTGTTACTGTCAGATACTTATTAAAAAATGGGAATGAAGTATATGAAATCTTAAATATATCTTCTTTGACGGAATTGCTGAAATGGTTTTTTGCCTGGATCAATTATGCTTTAACAAGGATAAAACTTAACGATATAAATCGGCCGAGAGCCTGACTAATGTTTTCTCGTCCTTTACTTCATATTGAGCCTTATTCTTATGCAATGCTCCTTTCAAACAGAGTGCATTTAAGGTTCTTAATAAATGCCGGTAGCTGGCGCCTAAAAGCCCGGCTGTTTCAGTCAGGTTTTCTTTAAATATTATTTTGGTCTTTCCATTATTAACAATCACTCTTTCCCCTGTTGTATAAATATAACTTGCCAGCCTGTTTTCCAACGAATACAGTAAATTAATGGAGCTGTTTACAGAGCTCCGGTATAATTTATCGCCTAAAGAGCTGCAGATAAATCTTAAAAATTTAGCATCCTCAAGTAAATAAGTCTTTACCCTTTCAAAAGCCATTCCGATGCAGTACGTATCCTCAATTACCTGTATATTGGTAACCGCATTTTGGGAACCGGTTATTTCCAGGTCCCCCATTACCTTGAAATCCTGATAAAAGCAGAGCAGCAGCGATTTCCCGTTACTAAGGGTCGTATAAATCTTTGCCTTTCCCTTTACCAGAAATATAAGGTAGTGCATTTTTTCACAGTCTTTAACAATATACTCATTCTTTTTATAGAAAAACAGCTCCATATAAGGTTTCAAATCCTTCGTAAATAATT
>JAATEU010000189.1 GCA_015655565.1 Clostridiales bacterium | reverse complement strand
TAATTTAATAACAAACCTGTTTAAGCTATTGGCCGGAGTGCCATGTCCAGAGAAATCGGTAAGCTGAAAGAGGAAGGAATATTGGAATATTACAAAAATTATTTTGAAATCTTGTAACAATTTATGTGTATTTATAATTAATAAAATCCTGTAAAATCAGTTATTACGTGGTAAATATTAAATAAAATTTAAAAAAGTATTACATAATTATTACATAATACTGGACAAATTAATAATTGCGTAATATAATAATGTATACCAAATAGGGATATGTATTTACCAAAATTAACGTCAGGAGGAAAATAACATGAAAAAATCACATAAGAAACTATTAACAGTAGCATGCTTAACAGCTATCGTAGCTTTCAATCTCCTTCACGCATCTGCAGCCCTGCTGAAAACAGGATCCAGCAGCAGCGAAGTTAAAAATTTACAATTGGCCTTAAAACAATTAGGATATTTTAAATATCCCAAAGCTACAGGATATTATGGGAGCATTACAACATCGGCAGTCAGAAAATTTCAGAAGGAATCCGGCCTGGCGGCGGACGGGATAGTTGGAAGTAAAACGAAAGCTGCCCTGGCGGAATGTATCCCTAATGTTAAGTCTGCTTTCTTTACTGAAAAACAGAGCGGAAACAATATGTTGGATTGGTTTAAAGAGGTTCAGTATATATGGAAAAGAGGAATGAATGCAACCGTAACCGATGTAGATACAGGTAAATCTTTTAAAGTAAAGCGTACCTTTGGGACCAATCATGCGGATGTAGAACCTTTAACCAAAAAAGATACACAAACTATAAAGGACATCTGGAATGGCTGGAGTTGGGAACGGCGTGCAGTTGTTATCAAGGCCGGAGGTACTGTCATTGCCGGTTCCATGACTGCCATGCCCCATGCAGGCGTTGATTCTGCTCCGGCGGTAAAAACGGTAAATAACCGCAGCTGCGGTTACGGAAGAGGAGAAAATTTAGACGCAGTGAAAGGGAACGGCGCCAATGGAGTTATGGATATTCATTTCTTAAACAGCCGGACTCACAGCAGTAACCAAAAGCAGAGTTCGCAACAGAATATGGTGAAAAAGGCCGGTAAGTACATAGCTGAAAAAGTAGTATAAGCAATCATATCAGTAGGGGCTGTTAAGAGTAGTATCTATTCTATAACAGCCCAAGAAATTCAGAGTGCTAATTCCATCTAACCAAGTGATATGCCAAAGTAATCCTGTATCTTTACCGGACCCTCCAATATTACTCTGGCCACGTAAAGAATTCTGTTTTTTTTGGCTTTTACTGCCCATTTTACAAGTGCAATATTGCCGTTTTCAATTTCAATTGCAGTAATACAACGTGGATGGACACAACATCCGTCATTAAAATAAAGAGGTTCATTTATATTGGGAAATGCCGGTCTGTGAGTGTGCCCGGCAACTATAATCTGATTCCGTTTTTTGGCCCATTCCGTTAGTTTTTTTTCTGTTTTTGCCTTTCTGCCGGCACTTTTTGAAGAGCTGGTAGGATCCCTAACACCTATTAATTCTAATGGACGCCATAAATAGCGGACTAAAAACCGGGTTAATTTCCACAAATCATAGTTTATAAAATCTACCTGGTGTCCATGGATTAAGAATATTTTATGATTGGCATTCTTATATATCAAAACTAAACCCTCATGAATTTTTATCTCAGGAAATAAGGCAACCCGTTTTTTTATACTTTCATCGTAGTAAGATCTTAAATGCTTTGTTGCATAACCCGGATTTTTCTTAACAGTATCATGATTTCCATATAGCATATAGAACCTTTCTCTTCTGTAAAATTTAGACATCAGCCAAAATGCATCACTATGAGTAGTTATAATACGCTCAATTTTACGATTCTCCCAAAGTTCATCACCGTCTCCAATTTCTATATAAGTAAAATCTTTTCCGTAATAATAATCTAAGGCAGCAAAGAACAAATTCTGGTTATTAAAAAAATTATCGCCCCAATTGCCGTCACCTCTGTGGCAATCACTCATTAGTACTATTTTAGAGGAATCGTCAATAGGAATTTGTTCCGCAGAATCAAATACTTTATTTAATCGTTTTAAGGTAGGCATCCTAACATTACTCCCTTTTTAAATTTTGTTTATCTTATCTTGCAATTCGGATCGTTCATGCATGTTGTTTTCCGTTTCATTTTCCTTAAAAGAGTCAATCACTTCTGGAGCCGGTTCTTTGTTATTTTCCTTTAGCAGTTTATGAGTCTTGATTTTAATTTGCTTTACCTCATCCTCTGTCTGCGGTTTCCTGACATTTAAAAACCTTCGGAGGATATCATAACTTTTAAATAATTCCTTTGTGTTTCCTATATTTATAATCCTGTGATATAACCTGGGTGCCGCATACCTCACATAATTTAATTTATCAATTGTGTTTTTATAACTTCTTGTCGCAAGATTGTAAGCCTCACAATTTCTCCGGTTATTTGTCTGCATATAATTTTCTATTACATCCGTCCTGGTCATAGGCTGTTGTGAATGCGGTACATCATATACTAAAGAAACCGTTTTGCCATGAATTTTTAAATCGCTTTTTGAGTAACCGGTTTTTAATAAGCCGTTCACAAAAGCATTGCGCATGGCATGGTCCTTTAATTTAATCTCAACATTCATAACCAGCTCTGAGGGATGAGAGAATTCCCCCAGTCTGAAACCGGTCAGCCACCAATGTAATTCCTTTCTGTGAAACAGAACCTTCCCATTTTTCGACAAAGAAAAAGCCAATTCCAAATGCTCGTCTTCGCTGGCGCAATAATAAAATGTGCCGTTAAATACTCCGGGGATATTTAAGTTCGGTCCGGTTGTTGTGTAAATGCCTATTTCACAGCCGGATGTCATTCCATATTGTCCTTTCCAAAGTTCAACAAGCCATTTTTTCCCATCATAATTAAAATAGATGGGCTCACAATCAATAATCATGCTTAGGGTAGCGGAACCTTCGTCATAAAGTTCACAATATCCGCATTCGCTTTGCCATCCATCCATAATGGAATAAAAAAAGTCCTGTGGGGGAAAATATGCAAATCCAAAGGGTTTCAGGTCGTTATTCAAATCATCAAGGGTATACGACAGAGAGCTTGGTTTTTTT
>JAATEU010000322.1 GCA_015655565.1 Clostridiales bacterium | reverse complement strand
TTCGAATACGTGGGGCTATATTGGATGAAATCCGTAAAATGGATTGGATACCCAGGACCTTAAGGCAGAAGCAAAAAAAAATTGATGCTGCCTTTCATAAAATTGAAACAGAACAGGGACGAATTGCTACGGATGAAGAAGTTGCAAAAGAATTGGAAATCTCCCTGGAAGAATTTGATGTATGGCAAAGACAGACAAAAGTATCGAATCTGCTTTCTTTAGATGAGTATATGGAACAAGGCAGTGAGGTTAAGATGGAGGCAAGCCTCAGTGCGAAATATGATACACCGGATAGGATTGTTGAAAAACAGGAGTTAAAAGAAATTTTAATTAAAACCTTGGATTCATTAACGGAGAAGGAAAAAAAGGTTATTATTTTATATTATTATGAAGATTTAACGTTAAAGGAAATCAGTTCCATTTTAGAAGTATCAGAATCAAGAATTTCACAGTTACATACAAAAGCTTTACAGAAAATGAAGTTAAAACTTGGAAATCATATGGATATCTTGATTAGGATTTAAATTGGAGGGTGCTTATGGAGAGTAGAAACAGTTTTTTTAACCTTGTCTTAAAGCCGGACGGAACATATTTAAAACTGTATCCTGCAGTAGGAAGCGGAAAACAGATTGACTATGATGAAATCAACAATTATTTATCAGACAGAAGAATTTATGATTATGATATTAAAGCCTTGGGACAGGCAATTGCTGTTCTAAAAGAGCAGCCGCTTGAGGTGAGGTTAACTCCTGTTTTAGCTTTGCCGGAAAATGAAAATGTAAAGATTACAATTTTCCCGGACCGCATGTCTGCTGTCGGAAGATTTTATCCGCCTTCAACAGAGGGACAGTTCATGGGGGTAAATGACCTACTGGATAGTTTAGCCCGGGCAGGAGTTAAATACGGGATTATAAAAGACAGTATTGAATCTTTCTTTGCGAAGAGAAGATATTGTGAGGATATTATATTGGCCAGAGGAAATAACCCGGTTGAAGGTAAAGCTGCATTCATAACGTATAACTTTAACACGGACAATTCTTTAAAACCAAAGGCAAATGAGGATGGTTCTGTTGATTTCCATCAATTAGATACCATAAGTTCCATTAATAAAGGTGATATATTAGCAACCTTAAGTCCGGCAGTTCAGGGAAAACCAGGTATGGACGTGTTTGGTGCCGTATTGCAGCCGAAAAAGGTTTTAACTAAAATATTAAAACATGGGAAGGGGGTTCATCTTTCGGAGGATGGCCTTACCATGTATTCTGATGTTAACGGACATGCGGAATTGGCCAATGGTAAAGTATTTGTATCAAGTACCTATGAAGTGCCGGCAGATGTAGATGCTTCAACCGGAGATATTATTTATGAAGGTAATGTAACTGTCAATGGTAATGTAATTACCGGATATTCTATTCAGGCAAAAGGGAATATTATTGTAAACGGTGTTGTAGAAGGTGCATTGCTGGTGGCTGCAGGGCAGATCATTCTGAAACGGGGAATGCAGGGAATGAGTAAGGGAAGGATGGAAGCCGGCAGCAATATCATTACGAAATTTATTGAGAATGCGAAAGTAAAAGCCGGCGGCTATATTACTACGGAAGCGATCCTGCATAGTAAGGTTTCTGCAAAGGGAGACATTATTGTAGGAGGCAAGAAAGGATTTATTACCGGAGGAGAAATCCATTCCGGAAAAACCATAACTGTAAAAACTGCCGGCTCTGCCATGGAAACCCATACTTTATTGGAGGTTGGAATTGATCCCGGAATTATGGAGGAATATCGTAACCTTGAAAAAAGTATATCGGGTATGAATGCAGACCTGGAGAAGCTTATGCCAATCCTTGAGGCTTATAAAAAGAAGTTGAGTTCCGGAGAAAAATTAACCCAGGATAAAGTAGATTATGTAAGAATGGCAGCTGAGAAATGTATTGCCTTAAAAAACGAAATAAAAGAATCCAATAATCGTTGTGATCAAATGAAAATAGAAATGGGAAATAGTGACAGTGGCAGTATCCGCGTGGAAAATGTAGCATATCCTGGAGTTAAGCTTGTAATTTCAAATGTCAATTATTTTATAAAAAATGAAATACATTATTCAAAATTCGTTCGTGACAAGGCGGATATTAAGGTTATCGGATTATAAAGGAGGTATATCAATGCCTATTACACCAATCGAAATGGTAACGATGGCACCAAAATCGCAGGAAGCATCTCTTTATAAGCAACAGCAAACACAAAAACCTTTAAATGAACAGATGCATATTAGTCAGCAATTTAATAATCAAATTAAACATGATAATCAGCAGACTGTTAAAACCATCAAAAGTGAAAACAGGGAATACTGTTATGATGCGAAAGAAAAGGGTAATTCTTCTTATTCCGGGACAAAACAAAACGGAAAGAAAAAGAAAGATAAAGGAGCGGCAACGCCTAAAGACAATTTCCGTTCTGGTTCCATAGATATTAA
>JAATEU010000487.1 GCA_015655565.1 Clostridiales bacterium | reverse complement strand
GCTTCAGAAGTGCTTCAGAATATGCTTTCCCTGGACTATGAAGCCGAAGATGATAACCGTATTCTAATTAAAAGCGAACTAATTTAACCGTCATATTCCTTTCTTTTTTAATTTCAATATAGCACTGCCTATTAATTCCGTCAAGTATTTTTGTCTAATTTATTATAATATTTCCACTTTATATTGTACATTATATACAATTTTTTAACTTCACAAATTTAATATTAAGCTTTTAAATCATTAAAAAACGGCTAAAATAAGCCGTTTTTCCATTATTTCTTTATTTTGTTAATTACTTAATTAAACTTAATAGCTGGTTGGGATATCAGGAAAAATTTTATTCTTTGGCAATTGACACATGCGTTTGGCTCCGCCGGCATCAAATACCAGTTCGCCACCGGGATAATCCATCCGCCATCTTGCAGATACTATTACGCAGTAAGTCATCTTCAAAGAAGTAAAAAATATATAATTTCGCAATAAAAATTCACAAATAGCCAATTCAGGAGAGATAGTCCGAAATATTATTCATATAGCAAAAGACATCCATAATATCTCCTGCTGCCAGATCAATACAATTTTTCATGTATGCAAAATGCTTCAGATCCAGTTCATTGCTGCTTTCTAAGGCTGTGCTGTTGGCATGGGCAATGTTATCCCCTGCAATAAATAAGTAAACACACATTGTTCCGTTTTCCACAGCGGTAAAATAGGTTTCCAGGTATATACGCTCATTTTTCAGAGTCTCAACGCCAGCCGCACTATTGTCTTTAAGAAATTGCAGCCATTCCTTTGCCAGCTCCTCTTTTCCTTTTATAACTTCCATTTTGTAAAGCTTAATATCCAGTTTTTTCATTTTATAGGCTCCTTTCAAAGAAAAAAACTATTCACCATACTTAAGTTAGCCTAAACTAACCATAGTATATCACATTCTATAATAAAAGGAAACATCTATTTTTGACTGGAAAGTCTTCATCATTAAAGCTACGTACTGAAATTTTATGAACTCTATCTTCCTGTGATTTATCGTTTTCTTTGAGCATCTGTCGTAATTGTTCCTTTGCAAGAGCCATATAAAAACCACCTTCCTGATGAGAATATTCATATCTGATTCTCACCAGGAAAGTGATATTTATTACCAGAGACACAAACTAACGTTCCTCCCTGGTCTGAGTATGCATTGCATTTTCTCAGCTTTACTTATTTTCAATTTCTGCCGCTGCGTTATATTCTCTTGTCCAATCGATTTTTCGGAAAGCTTCTCCTCTTTGGTCTTCTTTGATAAATGCCGTCAATTTGTTCAGCATATCCGTAGGCCAAATATCAATATCAATATCTGCCGTTGTATAAATACCATTGCGGATCATCTCAAACCCAAAAATATCTTTCACGTGAGATTTTTTAGCAGTACCAATCACTTCCTTTACCAAATAACTGGGAATAAATATTACGCCGCCGCCATAGCCAAAGACTATATCACCTGGAAGGCATACGGCTCCGCCAATTTTAGTTGCTGCATTAAAACTGGTCATTACAAAATTTTTGATTGGAGTAGGATCCACTCCCCGGTAATATAATTGAAGCCCTCCGATACCCTCAATCTGCTCCAAATCACGTATGCCGCCCCAAACTACTGCACCGCCGGTTTTCGTTCTATTAGCGATTGCTGTGGAAAGATTCCCTCCTACAAAGGTTCCTTCATAGATTTTGTCGTACATGTCTGCCACCACTACATCACCTTCTACCAGGGTATCAATAACCCATTGGTTACAGGTTCCGTTGCGTCCTTCTTTGAACCCGATAGCTTTTACTGTTTCTTCCAGGTCAGGACGTGCCGGCATAAAAGAACAGGTCACTGCTCTGCCAATCAACTTACGTGTATCCTTATGCAGTCTCATCAATTTTTCTTCAAATTGATTTAGATATCCTCTTAAATACAGCGGCTGCCAAACCTCCTCCAGTGTCAGATGCCTGAGTTCTTCCAAATCTTCTTCGGAAACTTTAGGTCTTCCGTCAGGTAATCTTTCACCAACCCATTTAGAGGTCAATTCTATTATATCTTCTTTTACACTAAAATGCATACTAGCTCCCATCTTCCCGTTTTAGCGAGTACATAAATCAATTATTTGTCAGCTCCATAGTCTGTCATGAGCATAATCCTCGTTCCATTCATCTGTAGACTCCCAAATGCCATTATAATCCGGATGTGCATGTTCTTTGATTATATCATCATTTAAAGATTCAATCCCTAATCCGGGTGTGTTGGGAACAGCTATATAACCATTATTAACAATTGGCTTCGGCAAACCATTCACCAGATTCTGCCACCATGGCACATCTACCGAATGGAATTCCAGTGCCAAAAAGTTTTCTGTCGCTGCAATACTGTGAACCGCTGCCATACATGCAATAGGACTTTCCGCCATATGCACAGCCATAGCAACTCCGTATTCCTGTGCCATATCACCAATTTTTTTGTTCTCCAGGATACCGCCGGAAGTAAGGATATCCGGATGAATCACAGAGACACCGCCTGCTTCCAGTAACGGTTTGAAATTTTCCTTCAGATAAATATCCTCTCCCGTACATATGGGAATGGAGCAGGAATTACTAAGTCTTACATATTGATTTGTCAACTGCCAGGGTATCATATCTTCCATCCATGCAATATTATACTTGTCAATCCGTTTTGCTAATTTAATGCAGGATTCCACTCCAATATGTCCGAAATGGTCAATTGCAAGCGGAATTTCATATCCAATGACACTTCTTGCATCAGCAACATATTGCTCTAAAATATCAAAACCACGTTCTGTTACCTGTACTCCCGTAAAAGGATGCGGAATATTTTGAACATCATAATAATAATTACGTTTTGCTCTTTCTTCCTTACTAATCTTTTTAGGAATCGCATTATAAACTGACGATTCTTTTAATTGTTGAACAAATCCAAGGGGCGCAGATAAAGCTCCCGGTTCATCATAAAGTAAATCAATCCCTAAATCCATTTTCAAAAAAGTAAAACCTTTATCCATTCTGTATTTAAGTGCTCGTCCCATTTCTTTTCCATTGTGTTTTCCTTCCACATCGGTATCGCAATACATCCGGATCTCATCTCTGAATTTGCCGCCCAGCATCTGATATACCGGCACTCCATATGCCTTTCCGGCTAAATCCCATAATGCCAGTTCAATACCGCATATGCCGCCGCCCTGCCGTGCAAAACCACCGAACTGTTTAAGTCTTCTAAATATCTTATCAATATTACATGGATTTTCACCAAGCAGTCTGCTCTTTAATGCCAGAATATAATTTCTGGAGGCTCCGTCACGTACTTCACCATAACCCACCAGCCCCTGGTTGGTATATATCTTTACTAAAGTACAATGCATTGGTGCTCCCACAATATCTGCTACCCTTAAATCAGTAATTTTCAATTCGGAAGGAGTAGAATTTGTATTCACACAATCCAGTAATTCCTCGTAAG
>JAATEU010000224.1 GCA_015655565.1 Clostridiales bacterium | reverse complement strand
TTATTTTTTCTATTATTTTTGGGTGTACTTCAAATTCAATCAAACCAGAAATTATTTACGAACTTTATTAACACTGACAGGTATCGTAATGATTTGCTGTAGTGGTTCCCAAACAACTAATGCAATTGTAAAATCAATCATGCTGTGTACAATAGTCCCTAAGCCAACCAGGCCGATTACAGATAAAAGATACCCTTTTTCATAATATACACTGGTCATTCCGTTTCCCCAATAAAAGAAAGTAACAACCCCTACTTCAAATACGGCATGGATGACAGATACAAACAAACCGAATAAAACTGTACTTTTAAGAGAGCTGAGCAGCTTCCCGTTTTTCTTAAGCATGTACGCACCAATTGTAGCAAATAAAATATGGCTGAAGGCACGAAGTACGATTACAATAGGAAAACCGGCAATTAAAAATCCAAAGCCGGATATTAACGCAACCGCTATGGCAGCGTAAGGTGAAATAAACATGGCAATAAAAATCGGGACATGGCTTGCTAAAGTAAAAGATGCAGGCTCTAAAACAATTCTAGGTGCAAACATAGGAATTATGATTCCAATTGCACTAAGCAGCGCGGAAAGCGTCATTAATTGAATTTTGTTTCTTTGGTCCATAAAAAGTTCCTTCCCTTCCTATTAATGTTTAACAAGCAGCAGTTCTTTTATAAAATAATCGGTATTGACATTTTTTATGTCTTGTCAGCTGTAATGTCAATCGTATTGTATCGTAGATTTACTGAAATGTCAATAATAATCTTTGACTCTAAATTTCTAAAATTTAAATATTTATGTTGAAAATAATTAAATTTAGTTTTATAATATACTGGTGGTTTGTCCCGTAGTGAAGACCTTGATATAATTATGCGGATATAGTTTAATGGTAAAATGCTAGCTTCCCAAGCTTGTGTTGCGGGTTCGATTCCCGTTATCCGCTTCATCCACTTGTTGTTTCATTGTTAAATTATACTTATATGTTGATTATTTCCGGGGCATTAGTACAGTTGAGAGAGCAAGTATCAAGTATGCACTCCTTAAAAAAGGAACAATTTTGAAATTGAAAATGCTGGAAAACCGCATGAACGAAGAGTTTTTCAATATCTGGGGGTATAGCTCAGCTGGGAGAGCGCAAGCAACCGTCTGTGCAACACCATAAAAAGAAGCAGATTGAAAAAGCCGGAAAACCGCATGAACAAAGGATTTTCCATATCATGGGGGTATAGCTCAGCTGGGAGAGCGCTTGAATGGCATTCAAGAGGTCATGGGTTCGAATCCCACTATCTCCACTTAAACAAAAACCACAAAGCCCAAAAAGCGCTTTGTGGTTTTCTATACCATACAACAAATGAGATAGGGCACTTGATAATAATTAAGGTCACAGAGAAAGGTTTATGCAGAAATGTATGAGCCTTTATTTTTAAAAAAAAGTAAGAAATCAATTAATAAGCTGGAAAATTGGAGCCTATCCTGCATCCCAGTAAAAAGCAGAAGCTGTATCAGTATAGCGCGGCCCTTTCAATGTACAATTCTAGAACTATTCCTATACCCCTTCGGCGTCATCCCATTATGCTTTTTAAAAAAACGGTTAAAATGACTCTCATCGTAAAACCCCAACCGTTCACTAATCTCTCTCATCGATAAGTCCGAATTCTGTAACAGAAAGCAGGCCCTCATCAGTTTTAGCTTACTATAATACTTCACTGCACTACATCCAAACTCCTCTTTCACCAACCGTTCCAGATGCGTCTTGCTCAGATTCAAATATCTGCACATCTCCGCCAGCGACATGCTCATCTCCTCGTCATGAGCGATCATATCAAGAAACTTGTCCCGAAAATTATTATTCGGAGACTCGGAAACTTCCTCGATAAAGAGCAGTACCAGAGATTCTGCCCAGTTCTGGAGCTTCAACAGGTTGAACCTGGTCAAGTCACGGGAGCCTTTCACAAATTTGTCAAACCGGTCCGAACGGATATGCAGGTTCTGTATATGGAAGCCGGTTGGAAAGGTCTGTTTCAACAGCGTGCACATCTCATAATGCTCCGGCTCATCCTCTATATCGATACCTATTTGCGCATATCCTGTTTTAGAACTTAACATATGGGGAAGATAAGGCGGCAGGATCACCGCCTGATTTTCATGCATGGAATATGTCTGATTTTTCACCGTAATATCCAATGTCCCCGAGGTGACAAAGATAATATGGAAAAAGCTGTGGCTGTGCAGGCTCAGAGAAAAATCAGCCGGCCTCTCCAGCATATGAATCAGCCGCAGCGGCGGCTTCATATCAATCATGGTTCCCATAATATTGAGTTTTTCCATCTTCACATCTTTCCTTTCACAAAATGCGGCAGCAATTATGTGAAAAATAAATGGTCTGAATATACAAAAACGTGGTCCGTTTTTGAATTGCAATATATCTGATATTACCTTATATTTATAATAACTTAAAGAACTTAAATGTCAATGACAAACAATCATTTTAGAGGAGAAATTTACAATGAAAGGTATTTTAGATGCAACCAATGTCAGGATCACCGGACTATCGCCCCAGGATGGGGGACAATACTTTTTCGGCTATTACGATATTCCTGCATTTCACCCATATAAAAAATTGCATCTTTGCCATCAGGTGCCTTTCATGGATCGCCTGCCCGAACCTGAGGATGTCTGCCGTCTGGGTGTGTTGGACATGGGGACGGGGAAGTTTCAGGAGCTGGCCCGAACAACCGCCTGGAATTTTCAGCAGGGCGCGATGCTGCAGTGGAACCCGATGAATTTCGAAGAAATCATCTACAACGTATATGAGTACGGTAAATACCGGGGAATAATTAAAAATATCAAGACCGGAGCTGAACGCAGGCTTGACCGTCCTGTGGCGAACGTTTCTTCTGACGGCCGCTGGGGTTTGTCCGTCAACATGAGCCGTATCTATGATTTCCGCCCGGGCTATGGATACTGCAATCAAAAGGACCCATTTGCCGCGGTGTACATTCCCGGGCAGGACGGAGTCTTTCTGATTGACATGCAAACCGGACAGTCGAAGTTGATCTTGGACTACCGGCAGATCAATGATGTCCTGCCGCAGCTTGGGTCTCCGGAGAAAAAGATCGTTATTAATCACATCTCCTTTAATCGGGAATCCGACCGGTTCCTGTTTCTGGTCAGAGTATTTCCTGAGGCAGATGGGGAATGGAAAACCGCCTTGGGAACCAGCGATCTGCACGGTAATGTCTATCCCTTAAAGCCTTACGCACACGCGTCTCACTATCACTGGGGCAGCGGTGGCCGCCTGATGATCTACGGCCGCTGGGGCGCTGGGGACGGCTTGTATATTCTGCAGGATGAGATGCAGCGTGAGGAGCGCTATGACTCTCCATTGTTTAATAAAGACATCCACTGCAGCTACTCGCCGGACGGCAAATGGGTAATTGGCGATGGGTATCAGGACGAAGAAGAGTATCGGCCCGTATATCTGTACCATATCGAAAGTAAACAGGGGATGATGATTGGAAGATTCTATTCCCCGTATCCCCGTATTACCGATATTCGCTGTGACCTACACTGCCGGTGGTCACCGGAGAGCGATGCAGTCTCTTTTGATTCTATTCACGAAGGTTTTCGTGGCATATATAGAATGGAACTAATTGATGCAATGAAAGAAATAAGAGAATTGGGAGGAATTTGAAATGAGGAAACGTACAACAGCGATGTTACTGATTACGGCCATGCTGATTACCGCCTGCGGCAGCAATTCAGCCCCGCCCGGGTCACCGGACACGAAGAGTGAAGCGCCGACCAGGTCCGAGGCTGACCAGGATACCGGCACATCACCGGCAGCCGTTCCAGATCCGGTCACCATCACCATCTGGTATGAGGGCAATGACTCGCGTCTGCCATTCTTCAAGGCCGCTGAAGCCGAGATGCAGAAGGAATATCCCAACTATTCCATAAACGCGATTACCTTCGACAACGCGACCCTGACCACCAAGGCACTCCAAGCGGTAACTACCAATGGCGGCGTGGATTTGATCTTTAATGAAGCCTCTCGCCTGCTGGTTACCCATCAGCAGGCGGACGGCGGCTTTGAGGCACTAGACGATGTTTTGGCCGCGGCACCCAATCAAGAAACGGTAACGGATGCGGACAGGAAGGTTATTTCCTCCGATGGACATATCATCGCTTTCCCCATTAACCGTTCGGTCAACGGATTGGGATATAAGACTGATGTGCCCGGTGTGGAAGTTAGGGCGGAGAAAGTCCCGGACACCTTTGAAAAATTTGTAGCCCTGGGCAAGGAGTATCAGCTGGCGGGGATAGCTGGCTGGACCCTGCATCTGGGCACTAATCCGGATCAGGTCTTTAATCTCTTTATAACCGGAGGAAATGGACAGAATGATGTGTGGATTAATAGTGTACCGGACAGCCAGATCCAGAAAAACGCGTCGTATTTTGAGCGGCTCATCGGTCTTTACGCCGGTCCCGATGCCATCTGGGACAAGGATGCTATTAATGAGGATTTTTCTGCAATGTATGCCAAGATCCAGAGCGGAAGCGTGGGCATGTTCCGGGTCGGTAACTGGAACGCAGCCGGCTGGGATCAGCCGGACAGCGGCGTCGGAGAGTACGAGGTAACCACCTGGCCGTCCCTGGACGGCAGCGGGAAAG
>JAATEU010000545.1 GCA_015655565.1 Clostridiales bacterium | reverse complement strand
TCTTCGACTTCAAAAATTGCCGGATAAAATAACTTTTTCAAATCCATACCTCCTTAATGTTTTATATTTTATTTAATACGGTTACGGGATTATTTAAGTCCCGCCTGTTTAAGTATTGCTTGTTCTGTCCCCTTTTTTAAGGTTTTACAATGACAAGGAACCGTTGTACACTTATTAGTTTCTGGATTTTTAAAGTACTTATGCGAGCCATTTTGTCTATCTTCATAAAACCCATTCTTTTCTAATAATTTAATTATTTCTTTTGGTGTCATTGGCATTTATTTTTATCTCCCTCCCTTATCATACACATATTATAACACGTATTAATACGTGCATCAATGATTTTTTAATAAATTTCTACGAAAAAAGGAACCGTTGTAAAACGGCTTATAAATTTCACTTATATTTGGGCGTTTTTGTGCAATGTTTTATATTTTTTTATGTTATAAAAACCACTCATATTTCAGTGTGGTTAGCACCTTCTTAAAGAGCACCGTAAGATGCCCTTTCCTGTTAATACTTCACCAACCTTTAACTGCTTGCCGGTTTCCTCTATAGTCAGGTTATTGGATAGCCTTTGTTATTCAAATAATTATCAGGTGTAAGAAAACCTGAATCAGGGAAGTGTTCCGATCATTGTATACGATTATTATAAGCAGCAATAAAATAATAATTAGATGTGTAATAATAATTCTCCAGGTACAACCATATCTGTCATTTTTTCATCCTCTTAAGAATGCTGAATGGTATATGCATATGTTTTTAAATCTGCATCCAACTTTGCAAAATGCCCTTGATAGGTTCTGGTTATTAGGATGCCGTGTTCTCCGTTTAATTCGATCTGCATATCTCCGTCAACGGCAAAGGCCAGATGCTCATTCCTTAATTTCATCATAGCTAAGAGCTGCTTTACCACAGGCCGTTTTACTTCTTTTTCTGCTTCTTCCACACTATAATAATGTCTGTTGATATCTCTTCCATTTTTAGTCTTTTCCATCAATGCAATATCATTTTCTCCTGCAAGAAGTCCTACATAATATACCTGCGGAATGCCGGGTGCAAAGAATTGGATGGCTCTTGCCAGTAAATAGGCCGCGTCATTATTGCCAAGCGCGGAGTAATAAGTAGTGTTTACCTGATAAATATCCAGGTTATTATAAGCGGCCGTATTATAGATTTTCTTTACATTTGCACCTCTTGCAAACATTTTTTCTTTTGTTTCTTTTATTACATTGTCCGGCAATAAATCCTTAACATCTACAATGCCTATTCCGTCATGGGTATCCAATGTGGTAAACTGTTTCTTAGGGCTCATCATAAGCCATTTTTTTAAGTATTTGCCTTCTCCGGAATATAATGCATTTAACAGAAGAACAGGTAAAGCAAAATCATAGATCCAAAAGCCCTGGTTTGCTATTTTCATCTGAATGCTGTAATGTTCATGGATTTCAGGTAATATAGTTACTTTCTTTTCTTTTACAATATCTTCAATTTCATGTAATAAATCCCATATATCGGGTTCCATGAAAAAACAGTTTGTATTTTCTTTTTTGATTGCATATGCAAACGCGTCAAGCCGGATAATAGATGCACCGTTTTCGCACATTTGCAATAAGGTTTCCTTTACAAATTGTTTCGTTGCTGCGCTTGTTACATCTAAGTCTACCTGTTCCTCGCAGAAAGTGCACCATATTTTTTCTGTTTTTCCGTTCTTAAATGTTACATCGATATAAGGAGCTCTGGGTTTTCTCTTATAAATCAAATCCACCTGTTCCTGAGTCGGTTCTCCGTTTTCCCAAAAATCTTTATACCGGATAAACAAGTCCTTATACTTTGATTCCTCCTGTTTTTCCTGAAAGTCTTTAAAGTATTCGGAACTTCTTGAAATGTGATTAATCATAAAATCAAACATAAGATAGAAATCTTTACTGATTTCTTTTATATCTTCAAAGGTTCCAAAGGCCGGTTCCAATTTATCATAACACATTGGAGCAAAACCCCTGTCTGCCGATGACGGGAAAAACGGCAAGATATGAACACCGCCTATTGCATCTCTCAGTTCTTTGTGCAATACTTTATTTAAATCCTTCAGATTTCTTCCTAAACTGTCTGCATATGTAATTAACATAATTTTATTCTTAAATTCCATCGTCCTATTCCTCTCATCTGTCAATCCTTACTATTTGTCCATACCCCATAAGACTGCGTCTTAAGCCGGAATATTTTTCTTTCAAACCCGTCGAATCTATTTGTCTGCCGTGTGTTTCTTCCCTCTTAACAGACCCCTATGCAAAAAAGACAGGCCTTGCAAGGAGGCTGCTGAAAAAGTCCCTTTCACAAACTTGGCATGAATATAGATACACCTTTATTCATTCGGCTTCTTAAAAAGGGACTTTTTCAGTAGCCTCTCTTGCAAGTCCATCCTTTTTTATCAGGTTGACTGTCTCTCAATTAATGTGACAGGAATCATAGTTTCCAATAATACTTTCTTATTTTCAATAGCATCTAATAACTTAGTGACGGTTTCACCTGCCAGCATTTTTATGTCCTGCGCCACAGTTGTAAGCGGCGGATTCATTAATCTGCTCATTTTCACACCGTCAAAGCCTATAACTTTCAATTGTTCCGGAACCTTATACCCAATCGAAGCTGCCATTCTGATTACTTCTGCCGCAATAATATCAGAACTTGCAAAAATCCCGTCAACTTCCGGATGTTCAAACAATAACCGGTTCACTATCTGCGAATAATCCAGTTTTTTTAACATTTGCACGGTTGTACCATATATTGAATAATTAACGCCTGCTGCCTTGCATGTATCTTCAAATGCAACAGCCCGCTTATCGGCTTCATGATGAGACTGCATATCTCCGCAAATATGAATAAGATTTTTACAGCCTTTTGCCAATAAATGCTTTGTTGCTATTAAGCCGCCCTGATAATTATTGCTGATTACATACGGAATATTATTAGGCAGTATCGCTTCCACTGTTACGATGGGAATCGTTGTATTAAGAAACGTATCTTCGCATACCGGATGCCCGCCGATAATTAACCCGTCAATCATGTGGCTTTGGATTAAATTAATGCAGTTTTCTTCCTTTACAATATCCATAAAAGAAGTTATTAATAATAGTTTATATCCCTTCTCATAGAGATATTCTTCGATATAGGTAATCAATTCCGAATAAAACGGATGCTGCAGCGGCAAAGAAAGCAGTGCAATAATTTTGGATTGCTTCTTTTTCCCGAGTGCCCTTGCCAAATCGTTTGGCTGATAATTCAATTCTGCCATTGCCCGATGTACCGTCTCTTTTGTTTGTTCACTTAACGGCCCTTTATTATTCATAACTCTTGAAACCGTTGCAATCGAGACACCGGCCAGACTTGCGACCTCTTTTATGCCTGCCATATTATCCTATCCTCCCTTCTTACATAATTCCCGGTATTTTAACCACGAATGCCTGAAACAGTTTTATTTTACGGCACCGTCGGCAACTCCCTTAATAATATATTTCTGCAGGAAAATGTATAAAATGATAATCGGTATAATGGACACAAACACAGACGGGAAAATTAATTCCCACGGATTGCCGTATTGTCCGGAGGTTAATTTAGCAAAATATAATTCCAGAGTAAGTGTTTTAATTCCGTCGGCATTACCGATAACAAGGAATGGCAACAGATAATCATTCCATATCCACATTGTATTGAGGATAATAACCGTAACCGTTGTTCCCTTAACGAGGGGAAAAATAACGAGGAAAAACATCTGGAATATATTGGTTCCCTCCAGAATGGCGGCTTCCTCCAGAGACAAAGGAACACTCTTAAAGAAACCGTGGTACAAAAATACCGACATGCTTAGACCGAATCCTCCATACATGAAAATCAGTCCATATATATTTTTCATATTTAATTTATCAAACACACTCAGGAGCGGATACATAACTGATTGAAAAGGAATCAGCATAGCTGCTGTAAAACACATAAACAAAACAGTGGATACTGCAGTTTTACAACGTACCATAACCCATGCGCACAATGAAGAAACTATAACCAGTAATATAACAGATGCCGCCGTAATAATCAAGGTCAGTCCAAGGGCTTTGAAATAATTAATGGATTCCATTGCAGTTTCAATGAATTGAAAAGTCCAATGTTCCGGCAGTGCTACCGGAGAACTTACAATTTCACTGTTTGACTTAAACGAGTTCACAAATAGAAACATCAACGGAGCCAATGTAGCAACAGCTGTCAGGATTAAGATGAAATAGATAAAAAACTTGTCCAAATTACGTTTTGTTATCATTGGCACTACATCTCCACCTCCCTCTTTTTCGTAATGAAAACCTGAATTAACGTAACGGTTGCAATTAAGACAAAGAAGATAACTGCCTGAGCCTGGGCAATACCGTAATTCGGCGGTGAAGAGTCTCTTGTTGTTCTGAGAATCTGAAGTGCCAGCATTCTGGTTCCAAAATTGCCGTCTGTCAAAGCAACATTCTGATCAAGTAATTTGAAACAGTTTGCAAGGGTTAGGAAAAATACAATGGTAAAAGAGGGCATCAACATAGGAACGGTAACATACCGGAATCTCTGCCAGGCAGTAGAACCGTCGATTTCCGCTGCTTCTCTTAATTCGGCAGGTATATTATTAAGTCCTGCCGTATAAATAATCATCATATATCCTGCCATCTGCCAGGTAACCAGCAGGATCAGTGCAAACAAAGCCTTCGTACTGTCCTGTGTCATATTGGTTAGGAAGGGAATAGAAAGGAATCCGCTTTTGCCAAACAAAATCCGGGAAAAAACTATTTCAAATATAAACGACCATATGTAACCTAATGCCAGACCTCCCAACAGGTTAGGCAAAAAATAAATCGTTCTGAAAATTCCGGCACCTTTATTAATAGAAGTTGCCAGCAATGCCATTACAAGAGATGCCACATTAATCACAACCACCGCTACCAAAGTGAATTTGAAGGTATATATAAATGCATTTGTAAATTTACTGGATTTCAATGCAGACACATAATTATCTAAGCCCACAAATGATTCCCAGAAATGCTCACCTCCGGCAAAAT
>JAATEU010000565.1 GCA_015655565.1 Clostridiales bacterium | reverse complement strand
AGATATTAATTCCGTCAGGATTACTTCTTTTTTCGTAGGAGCACCAAAGGTTAAGCCGTCTGTTACAGCTTTAGCAACTTCTTCTATTACCTCATTTTGGGCATGTCCCAAAATTGCCGGTCCCCAGGAACATACGTAATCAATATATTCATTGCCATCTACATCATATATTTTACTGCCCTTTGCTTTCTCAATAAAGACAGGTGTTCTTCCAACCGAACCAAAGGCCCTTACCGGACTGTTAACACCTCCCGGCATAAACTGAACCGCTTTTTGATATAATTCCTCTGATAATAGGCTTTTCATGCTTCCGTCTCCTTTATCCATGCAGCTGCGTCCAAGGCATGATAAGTTATAATAATTTTGGCACCGGCCCGTTTCATGGCCATCATATTTTCCAATACAATCTTCTTCTCATCAATCCAGCCGTTGAGGGCTGCTGCTTTTACCATGGAATATTCACCGCTTACATTATAGGCTGCAAGAGGATAATCCGTTTCCGTTGCAACGGTTTTAATCACATCCAGATAGGCCAAAGCCGGCTTTACCATAATAATGTCAGCACCTTCCTTTATGTCGTCATACACTTCCCGGATAGCTTCCGCTGCATTGGCGCAATCCATCTGATAGGTTTTACGGTCACCAAAACCGGGCGCCGAATGGACTGCGTCACGGAAAGGGGAATAATAACCGGAAGCATATTTTGCACTGTAGGCCATAATAGTGGTATGAAGAAACCCATTCTCATCCAAGGCCGTCCGGATTGCATGGATATGTCCGTCCATCATATCAGAGGGTGCTATAATATCCGCTCCCGCCCTTGCACAGGTAACTGCCGTTTTTGCCAACAACGGCAGGGTTTCATCATTTAAGATATTGCCGTTCTGAATCAAACCGCAATGACCGTGGGAGGTATATTCACAAAGGCAAATGTCGGCAACCACAAGAAATTCCGGATAACCTGACTTAATCAGCCGGATTGCTTTTTGAGTAATTCCATCTTCATTATAAGCTTCGCTTCCGACTTCATCCTTATGTTTAGGAATTCCAAAAATCAGGATGCTTTTTACCCCGCTGTCCTTAATGCGCACTAATTCTTCCTCAATGCGGTCAAGGGAATACTGATAAATCCCAGGCATGGAATCCACGGGATTTTTTTGGTTTTTTCCTTCTATTACAAAGACAGGATAAATAAGATCCGATATCTGTATACTTGTTTCCCGTACTAATGCCCTTATCGTTTCATTTACCCTGAGCCTTCTTCTTCTAATCATAATTACCCTCCTGAAATTCATTACAATTTAATTTTTAATTTATCAATATTTGTATTTTCACAATATAATCAGTACAGCTCTTTTGCATCCCGTAAAATACTTTCAACTATTCCAGGCACGCTATATTCCTCAGCAATAATATAATTGGCAGCTCCATACCCGGCCAATTTTTTCGCTGTTATATCACCAATACAGATCATTTTGGTTTTATTTAAAATGATTTTAGACTCTTCTCCCAGATTTTCATAAAATCCCTCAACTCCGGAAGCACTTGCAAAGGTTATATAATCATAATCCGTTAATTCGGATATGACTCTATTATATTTCTCATTATCAATTTCGATGGAATATATTTTAATATCCGTAAAAGGAATGAAATGCTTACTAAAAATATCAGTTATATCCCTTGAACCCCTTAGTGCCCGCGGAATAAGCACTTTATCACCTTCCTTATACCTATTGAGCAACCCATTAGCCAAGGCGGCAGTACTATAAGTATCCGGTATATAATCTGCTATAAACCCATGCCGTAACAGCGATTCCTGTGTTCCGTTTCCCACTGCGGCAAAAGAAAGCCCCGATAGATTCCGGTAATCAATATGATGCTCTCTTAAATATTTAAAGAATATATCAACTCCATTCGTACTGGTAAATACAATCCAAGTATATTCTTTCAGGTTAGCAACTGCTTTTTTTAATTCCGTGTTATTTTCAAATTCATTTACATATAAAAAGCTGAGGTTTTCAACATATGCCCCATGTTCCACTAACTTAGCTGATAATTTATCCGTTAACTGCCCTGTACCGGTTACACCGATTCTTTTGCCTGTTAACCTGCCTTTTGCCGCAGCTTTCATATTAAGCCCTGCTACTTCTCCGATTATAATAACGGCCGGAGATTTTATATTATTTTCAAGCACCTTTTCCTCAATCGTAAGCAAGGTGCCTTTCACCGTTTTCTGTTTACCGATTGTTGCATTGGAAATAACGGCAGCCGGTGTGTTAACATCTTTGCCGTATTTGCAAAGCTCTTTTACAATCAGGGATAAATTACCCATACCCATTAAAAATATCAGGGTCCCTTCTAATTTTGCCAGAGTTTCAAAATTATCCGTAAGCTGATTATCCGAAGCCCTGATATGCCCGGTAATTACATGAAAGCTCCTGCTGACTCCCCTGTGGGTTACGGGAATTCCTGCATAAGCCGCTGCTGCTATAGCTGAGGTAATTCCGGGAATAACCTCATAAGGAATATCTTCCTTTTGCAAAGCCAGTACTTCTTCCCCGCCCCTTCCGAATACAAAAGGGTCACCGCCTTTTAAGCGGACAACCATTTTCCCTTCCAAGGCTTTTTTTATAATAATCCGGTTGATAGCCTCCTGGTTAAAGCTATGGCTTCCAACCTCTTTTCCCACATAGATTTTCTCGCATTCTTTCGGAACAATATCAAGCAGACGCTCAGAGGCTAATCTGTCATAAATTACGGCCTCACATTCTTTTAATCTGGCTTCTCCTTTAAGTGTCAATAATTCCGGATCACCCGGGCCGGCTCCAACCAAATATACCATTCCATTTTTATTCATATATGGCTCCTAAATCATTTATAGTATGATACCTTTCAAGCACCTTCACTTGGGTACACTGTTATATATTTTAGATTAAATATAATGCTCTGTTAAATTAATTAATATTTTAAACATAAATTAAGACCTTTTAATTTTAGCTGTGAGGTTTTGTGCTAACTGGTATCTATCCTCCGGGGCTGCACTCCCGCATACCTTTATGACCCTGTTATCATAACCATATACTATCCGAAGTGTTATCTGCTCCTTCTCAATACTGGAATATACACCGACAGGTTCTCTGCAGTCTGCATTTAACAGCTTTAGCACCTCCCTTTCCGCTTCCAGGCAATACATAGATTCTAAATGATTCCAGGCTTCAAATAATTTTATAAGAGAATCCTCCCTTCTGCCTTCTACTGCAATAATTCCCTGTCCTGCCGCAGGAATAAAGGTATTCTCCTCTAAGTAGTGAATACTCAATTCCCCGTCATTTAACAGATTAAGCCTTTTTAATCCGGCTGCTGCCAAGATGATGGCATTGTGCTCTTTATTTTTTAATTTTGTAAGTCTGGTGTCCACATTACCTCTTAAATTTTTAGTCTGTACATGATATAACTCTTCTATCTGGAGCCGTCTTCTTAAACTGCTGGTACCTACAATACCATTTTCTTTTAGAGGGCAGTCTTTTCTGGTAACAAGCAAGTCCCTGGGATCTTCCCTTAATGAAACGGCCAGTATCCAAAGTCCTTTTGGAAGACTGACGGGCATATCCTTTGCACTATGTACGGCTATATCAATCCTGCCTGCAAGCATTGCGTCTTCAAATTCCGAGATAAAGGCACCTTTGCCTCCGAAACTGTCCAGGGGCTTATCTAATACCTTGTCTCCCAAGGTAGTCATGGGAACCAGTTCTATTTCTAAATCAGGATTTTTCTCTTTAACTGCCTTCACAACAATTTCTGTCTGAACCAAAGCAAGCCGGCTTTTTCTAGTTCCAATTTTAATTATTTGTTTCACTTATACCTCCACCGGAATGTGCCGGGATTAAGCTCATTTTTCATATTCTTTTTCTTTTTGAATTATCTCCCTCACATCCATTGCCGTCAGTTTCCCTTGTTTTAAACAGCCTAATTCCACCAGTTGTTTAAATACCTTTTTCCTTTTTTCTTCCCTGTCAAAGGATGCCTGTACTTCTTCCCTGACCTCACCGAGAATTTCAACCAGCTCTTCCATATAATCCGGAATAGTTT
>JAATEU010000548.1 GCA_015655565.1 Clostridiales bacterium | reverse complement strand
TTGTAAAAAAGAGGACTATGATAAACTGGATAAAAACCATATAGCGGGCCTTCGTAAAAATCAATTCGGATATGAAGTAATGGTTAATAATAAAAAGGAGTTGGAACGGCAGCAAAGGAACCTGGTAATCGACAGCACATCAATCGAAGAAATAATATTATTTAAGGTAAGAGGTGAAGCATTATGATGGGATTATTATTAAAGGACATTTTTAATTTAAGAAAATATGTGAAACAAATCGGCTTATCTTTGGTTATATTTGGTTTACTTGCAAATCATTTAAAAAATCCTGAATCTTTAATCGGAATGATGGTGTTGATGTCATCCATGATGGTTATAACCTCCATGTCTTATGACGAGTATGCCAAATGGGATAAATACGCATTGACCATGCCGATTCTTAGGAAAGATATTGTTTTGGCAAAATACCTGCTCCTGATACTGGCTTCCGTAGGAGGAGCCGTTGTTTCCGGGGGTATTGCTTTTGTTATGTCGGCGGCAATGCAGATTGAAAAGCCTATGGAAACCATATTGTCAAGCGGTGCTATTGTATTGGTTATGCTGTTCTTATTTAGTATATTAATTCCCATATTGTTTAAACTTGGAGTGGAAAAGGCACGTATCATTATGTTTGCTGTCATTGGAGTACCTGTCTTTGCAGTTGCCGGGGTTGTTAAATTAATGAAGCAATTTCATATACCGCAGCCCGGTGGGGACCAGATCAAACTGTTAGGTTATGTATTTCCTGTTATTGTACTGACAGCCTTGTTTTTATCCTATAAGATATCGGTGTCTATTTTTAATAAAAAAGATTTATAAGAATAGAATAGTCTTGATACAGGCAGAGTAAGGTAAAATTATTTGATTCTGACATCTGCACCCCTTCAGGAGATGTTGCCTGTATTTCATTTTTGCATATTCCAATTTAAAAGAAGCATATCTAAAATAGTACAAACATAAGATGTACAAAATATTAAATTGGCAGAAAAAATGGAACAATTAGAACAGAATCAAAAAAAAATAGGGGCAAAGCAGAATATCATAAAGCAATTGCATATTACCTTCCATAATCCCAATACAATGGAGGATACGGCTAAGTATTTAGCCAAAATCATTGTGAATAGCCTGGCAGAACAGGAGAAAACAGAGGACATATATGATGATAATGGCGGAAATTAAGTGCGAAGGAAGGGAAAGTCCGGTGAAGGCCGTAGCCTACTGCAGGGTATCTACCAATAAGGAAGAACAATTAGACAGTCTGGAAAGCCAGCAGAGATTCTTTATGGAATATGCTGCTAAGAATGCTTACGATTTAATTCGTATCTATGCGGACGAAGGAAAAAGCGGTACTAAAATGAAGAATCGGGCGCAACTGCTAAAGCTCTTATCCGATGCCGGATTGGGAAGCTTTGAAGTAGTGCTGATAAAGGATATCTCCCGTCTGGCCCGGAATACGGTTGATTTTCTGACAAGCATACGTAAGCTGAAGGCACTTAATATCCGTGTTATTTTTGTCAATTACGATCAGACTTCATCTGACAGCTCGGAATTCATGTTAACTATGTTAAGTGCCATAGCCCAGGAGGAAAGTGCAAATACTTCCAAGCGTGTGCGTTTTGGCAAAAGACAGAATGCAGAATTGGGCAGGGTTCCGAATCTGATTTTTGGATATGATAAAATACCGGGAGATTATTTTCATCTTAATATCAACAAAGAGGAAGCGGCTGTGGTAAAACGGATATTTGAATTGTTTTCGGAAAAAGATATGGGGACCAACCGGATCGCTTCTTTATTAAATACGGAAGGAATTAAGACAAAACGGAAATGCTGTTGGAGCCAGATTGCAGTAAGCCGTATTCTGAATAATGAAATCTATACCGGTAAAATTATAAACGGCAAACAGGAAATAGATGATTTTTTAACCGGTAAACGAAAGAACAGGGAGGAGGATAAATGGATGGTAGTAAATAACCCGGAGCTTTGCATTATTAACAATGCCACCTTTTTAAAAGCACAAAAAATTATAAAAAGCAGGGAGAATGCCTTTCCCAAAATGAACGGATACAAAACATATAAGCATGCGCTAAGCCGGCTGCTCAAATGCAGGCATTGCGGAGCTGCCTTTAGAAGACTGGTAAGAACCTATAAGAATACATATGTTACCTGGGTGTGCAGCGGACGTAACAGCAACGGAGTCCGGTATTGCAGGAATGCGACCTCCATAGATGAGACAAAATTAATGGATTCGATCCATGATTATTTTATATCTGTTTTAAGAAGCAGACCCTTTATCATCCGGAATGCCGTGAAGGAATATAGCCGCCAATGCAGAAAGAAGGGATTAAACCAGGCTGCGGAAAAGGAATATAATGCCCGGTTAAATAAAATGAATAAGGATAAGCTGAAATATATGGAAATGTATACCAATGATATTATTACCATGGAGGAATTAAAAGATAAAACAGTAAGCATTAATAAAGATATCATAGAATATCAAATGAAATTAAATGCAATAACCCGGAATAAAAATAACGTTAAGGATGAAAAATATGACTTATTTCATAATCCGGAAACTGTTTTAAAAAATATTACCATATCCAATACCATGTTAAAAAAACTTATCCGCAGCATCGAAGTAGATATGGATGGGAATATTGATATATTCCTGGAGGTGTATCCGGAATGCCATTCTGTCAAAAAGTGCAATATCGGCTGATAAACTGTTTAAAAGCACTATCACGTTGAAATTAGTCGATAGTGCTTTCTTAATATCAGCAAAAATAATCAATAAGATAAATTACTCCTTTTTAAGAAGCCAAAGAATGTTTACATTCAATGCTTCCGCTATAGCAACTAATTCAATATCCGATACCGGGCGTTTATAGGATTCTATTTTAGAAATAGAAGTACTTTCCATATAAACGCCACGTATTGCCAATCTGGCTAATAAATCAATCTGGGTAATCTTGGGATTCCGTCTATGGCGTGCTTCACGCACCCGGTCACCTATTAAGTTTTTCATTATTATGCATCACTTCACTTTGTTTTGATTTGGATAAATATAGAAAATAACACCTTTAAATTACATAAATATACTAAAAAATTCTAAATTTGGATTTTTTTCGCTGATATAACTTGATTATAGAGCAAGTTTGATGTTATAATTTGCTCTATAAGCAAGTTAATATACAAAATTGATCTTATTTGAAATGCTGCCAATTCGGAGAATTATTTTCATTTTACTAAGACGTTGGTCATGGGAGGCGTTGTTGTTCATGACAATAGACTGACTAAAAGATGTGCATTCTATTTCTTGGATAGCAATTTTGTAGGGGGGTATTAGGATGCAATATAAAATCAAGGAATTGCTTGATGTTCATTTATTAGACAGATTGCTGCATGATTTTTATAAAATTATCAATGTACCAATATCTATTGTTAATATAAGCGGAGAACTTATTGTTTGCGCCGGCTGGAAATCAATGTGCTCCAACCTTCAATGCAATTATGAGGAATTCCATAAATTGTGTTTGAAAGAATATTGGAAAAATAATGCAAGCTGTATGCAATGCGAAAGGGAAGTAAGCTGCCTGAATGGATTAAAAATGTATAGGATTCCGGTATACATAACGGATACTGTCATAGCTAATATTTTTTTGTATAAATTTATGGAAGAAAAACCGGAAAAAAACAATTCTGCAGATGAAACACAGGAAGGTATGTCCCGGACGGAGATTTGTCCGCCCAAATGGGTAAACCCCAATTATATGGAGGAACTAATACGTTTAATAGAAACAAACGTCATTTTATTCAGTGACTTTTTATCAAAGCAGTTTAAAAATCAGGAAACAAACAATAAGCTGCTTGATAATTATAATGAGATGAAAATTACCTATGAACAGCTTATTGCAATAAATAATAAGCTAACTTATTGATCGATAGGATATATATAATTTAAACGCTTTTATGTCTGTATCAGTATAATTTTAGTCATCCCGGAAAAATCAAAAACGAATCAAATTTATTTAAAAAAATATTTGCAACAGTAAGTTTAAAGCTTACCTTTGCAGACCCTTTCGGGATGTAGCGTAGCCCGGTATCGCGCCACATTTGGGATGTGGAGGCCGCA
>JAATEU010000530.1 GCA_015655565.1 Clostridiales bacterium | reverse complement strand
TCCGTTATAAATAACACCAATGGTATCAGAAATATTCATAATTTCATCCAATTCCAAAGATATCAGTAAAATTGCTTTCCCCTTGTCCCGTTCCTTAAGAATCCTATTATGTATATTTTCAATTGCACCAATATCCAAACCTCTTGTAGGCTGTACAAATATCATTACTGGAGACTGCAGCCCAATTTCCCTTGCTATTATGGCCTTTTGCTGATTGCCGCCGCTCATGGAACGTACCTGGGTCCTGACACCCTGTCCGCTTCTGATATCATATTTTTCAATCAGGGTATTGCCATACCGGTCAATCTCAGCTTTATCCAGAATACCTTTTAGGGAGAAGGGCGGCTTGAAATAAGTTTTTAATGCTAAATTAACGGACAGGGAAAAATCTAAAACCAGTCCGTAACTCTGCCTGTCTTCCGGAATGTAGGATATGCCGTATAAAGTTCTTTTCCGAATATTATAATGGGTTATATCCGTACCATTTAACCTGATAGTTCCGTCGCTTACTTTTGTCAAACCGGCTATGGCGTCTGCAATTTCCATTTGCCCGTTGCCGGAAACACCTGCAACGGCAAATACTTCACCGCCTCGAATTAAAAAGGATGCATCTTTTACAACTTGAAAATTATCCTGATTCTTTACCGTCAGATGTTCTACCTGCAAAATAACCTCTTTCATTTCAGCCGGTTTTTTCTTTATCTCAAAATTGACCTCACGTCCCACCATTAGATTTGCCATCTGTTTTGTCGATGTTTCCCCCACGTTTAATACATCAACTAATTTCCCGCTGCATAATACGGCACAACGATCCGCCACTTTCTTAATCTCTTCCAGTTTATGAGTGATTAAAATAATCGTTTTCCCGTCCTTACGTAATCCTTCAATAATACCCAGTAAAAACTCAATTTCCTGTGGAGTAAGAACAGCGGTGGGTTCATCAAAAATCAGTATTTCCGCTTCACGATACAACATTTTCAGAATTTCAACACGTTGCTGCATGGATACGTTGATATCTTCAATTTTCTTTCCCGGTTCTACCTCTAAGCCATACTTTTTGGATAATTCCTCAATCCTTCGGTTTGCATTACGAATATCCACATAGGGAAAAATTCCGGCAATCCGTTTCGTTGGTTCCGCACCCAGAATAAGGTTCTCCGTTACAGTATAATTTTGTACCAGCTTAAAGTGCTGATGAACCATTCCTATATTTAGTTTCGTTGCATGGTTTGGAGAATCAATTTTTACTTTGCCGCCCCGTATCCAGATTTCACCTTCATCCGGTTCATACATACCAAAAAGCATACTCATAAGGGTTGATTTACCGGCACCATTCTCACCAAGCAAAGCATAGATTTCCCCTTTTTTTATCTGTATGGTGATATCATCATTAGCCACGATCCCGGGGAATTTCTTTGTAATATGTTTCATTTCCACAATATACTCAGGCATTTCAGGTCTCCTTAATCTTATTCATTTATCCTAAAAGAAGTTTATCATTTTCTATGATTTTTCTCCATAGAAAACGATAAACTTCTAAAAGCCTCACTATTGAGGCTGATGGTTTTATTATTCCGGAAGACCCGGGAAAGCATCTGAGGTAATTCCATTAAAGTTAGAAGCCGGTACAATGGTTCCTGCCTTCACTAATTCATAAGCTTCCTTCATTTTTGTTACAGTATCGGCAGATAATTGCTGACGGCCTTCCGTACTTACGAATCCGGTAGAATCCGTATCAGCCTGAAGAACAACGTTTTCTCCTTTAAAACTGCCATCTTTAACCATATTTAAAGCTCTTTCAACATTGATGTTCATAACTTTTAATGCAGAAGTAAGAATAACATTCGTATCTCCGTTTACACCATCATCGTATTGGTCAACGTCACATCCGATTACTTTAACACCGTCCGCTTCTTTTGCAGCCGTAAATACGCCATTGCCGGAAGCACCTGCAGCTACAAAGAGGATATCACAGCCTGCATCAATCAAAGCATTGCCCACAACCTTACCGGTCGCTTCATCTGCAAAGGAACCGATATAGTTGCCGTCCACATTAGCACCGGTTACATCGGTACCTGCATAAGCCGGCAATTCAACAAATTCCACACGCTTACCATAAACTGCATTTACATAATTAACACCAGATTCAAAACCATATTGGTAATTCACGTTAGAAGGATAGGCAACACCGTTAACAACGGCTACCTTATTGGTGGTTGTTTCTAATGCAGCCGCCATACCGGCAAAAAATCCGCTTTCCTGTTCTGCAAAGGTCATGGCGTAAATATTATCAAAAACAGTCTGTTCTCCCTGGACTGCCGGATCCGAATCAATTAAAATAAATTTTTTTGTTGGATTTTCCAAAGCAATACTGGAAATTCCGGCAAATTGGAAACCCGGGCATACAATTACATCATAATCCGCTACAATATCCGCTACAGCCTGTACGGCGGCCGCCGTGTCTCCGGTAGGTTCATTAACCGGCTTAACGGTTGCGTCAGGATTTGCTTCAATAAAGCTTAAAATGCCATTATAATTATCCTGGTTAAAAGAACCGTCATCAACTCCGGACGGACTTGTAACAATGGCAATTTTTAAGCCTGCTCCGGTTGGTTCCCCTGTTGATGTTTCTTCTGCTCCGGTATCTGCCGCTGTTTCATCCGTTTCTGTTTCCTGTGTTCCCGTTCCCGGGTCTGAAGCCTTGTCTTTCTTAGCGCAGCCTGTAAATGTTGCAGCCATAAGTACCATGACTATAGCAAATACAATGATAACCTGCATCTTACTTTTTTCCATAAATATGTACCTCCTGTTGGTTGACTATTTCGTGTACCGGTAATTTAATGTACTGGTAAAATCCATCCAATGATTATCAATGGTACCACATTCCAGCCTTCTTTACAATAATACATGTTACAAAAACTTTTATTATTATTATTTATAAATATCATTAATTATTTTCATTAAT
>JAATEU010000001.1 GCA_015655565.1 Clostridiales bacterium | reverse complement strand
GACGGAGCCATTACCTCCATCGAAACGATGGACATGGTACACAGTTCTTTCGTTTATAGCCTTGAAACGGATAAAAATGAAAAAACGCTCCAGCTGTTAAAGGATACCGGGGGAATTCTGTCAGTTACGGAAAATGAAATCGGTTATACCCTGGAGCTGTCCGACAGAAGACCGGGCCAGGTGCTGAAAGATATTATTCTTTCCGGTATTGAAATCAATTCCTTTACCAAACATCTGAAAGAGCTGGAGGAAAGATACCTGGAATTGATTAAGGGAGGGATCCGATAATGCTGAAAGGATTGTTAAAAAATGAATTTATTAAATTATTTGCCAAGAAAAAGACTTACATTATATTAGTACTATTCATAGTTTTATCCGGGATATTAGTTGCAGTAAATGAACAGTCTGAAAACAATTATTTAAAATATAACAGTCCCGAATATATGATTGAAAATTTAGAACTTCAGATACAATCACAGAAGGAGTACATTGCAGGACTAGAACAGGACAGGAACTTGAATTCGGAAGATAATGAAGAGATTACGGAAGCAAATGATTATTTAGCTTATCTGGAGCAGGAGCTTTCTGCCACCAGGCTTGCAAATGAAAATCAGGATGGCCATAGCTGGAGTGAGGATATAAAAGCTCAAATAGAAGAAATGCAAAACTCTATGGGATCAAACCCTGACAAGGCTTCGGAGGCTTATTATTCCAGGGAGATTGAAAGATTACAACTGTATCTGGACAATGATATACCTTTAGATGAATCTTATTATAATACCGGCATTAATTATTATATTCGCAATCTTACTATGGTGGCAGCCAGTTTTCTGGCTTTTGGCCTTATACTTTTTAATGCGGACTGTGTGTCAAATGAATATAATCCGGGAACCCTGAAATTTCTGCTTATTCAGCCGGTTTCAAGGATTAAGGTACTGCTTAGTAAATATATAACTATGTTATTCAGTTCTTTTGGGCTTATTATGATAACCCAGTTCCTTTTCTATGTGGGAGTGGGAATCGTAAAGGGCTTTGGCAGTTTTAACAGGCCTGTGCTGGTTGGGACAAAATACGAATTTATTATGGAAAACGGGAAAAAGCTCCTATCGGAAATAGCAGGCTCCGGTTATTATATTCCGTTATACCGTTATCTGCTTTATGCCATATTTTTTCAGGCTTTATTTATACTTGTTATGGTAACCTTTATATTCATGATTTCAACTATATTTAAATCCAGCATTATTTCCATGACCGTTACGATTTCAACCTTATTGGGTTCTAATATTATATATATGCTCTCAACTACTTACCGGAAAATATCACCCTTTATTTTTCTTCATTTTTCGGATATTGAGAGTATTATCTCAGGAGACATTGTTTCGCAGTCAGGTTCCCTTCTGTTTACGTACCGGACGGTTATCCTTGTTTCTCTCGTGTCGGCAGCTGTATTTTTAGGGACTTCTTTGATTGTTTTTAAAAAGAGGGATATTCAGATTTAAATTAATATTAAATCTTCCAACTGCACCTGGAAGTTGATGAAATTTCATGGTATCATCCTTAAGGGTTGACATCCGGAAAATCCATAATAAATCTATATTATGAATAGAAATATAGATACATTACTATTCATTCAATAGTATAAATTGGACTTTCCGGGTGACAATCCTTAATGCGTTTGTACAATAAAAGTTTTGGCAGGATTGACTTTTTATGTTTTCTTCTATAAAATGAAGAAAACAGGATGCAGGTGGAAGGAGGAAGACTATGAATCGGGTCAGGAAAATGGCTTTAAAAGCTCTTACTTTTCCTTTTGATTTAAAGAAAAATTATAAGCTTCACCGTAAGATGATACTTGCGGCCCATCCCTATATTAAGCCGCTTTATAATTTATTGGACCGAAAAATTATGGTTCAGGGGCGGGAGATTCCGGTGAGGATTTTCCAGCCGGATATAAGGGATGGATTCAAAGTCCTGCTTTTTTTTCATGGCGGCGGATGGGTAACCGGAAATATTGACAGTTACAGTAATATTTGTTCCAATATGGCCAATGAGACGGGGCAAATGGTCGTATCGGTTGACTATAGGCTTGCTCCCGAGTTTCCTTTTCCGGCAGGTGCAGAAGATTGTTATCATGTGGCAAAAGAAGTATTTATGGATCATAGTTTATTTCCGTTAAGACCGGAAGAAATAACATTAATAGGGGACAGCGCCGGTGGAAACCTGGCCGCTGCGGTTTCCCTTATGGCAAGGGACAGGGGGGTGTTTTTGCCCGCGAAGCAGATCCTCATTTATCCGTCTACCTATCATGACCATAGTGAAAATTCACCCTTTTCCTCCATACGGGAGAACGGAACAGGTTATCTTATGACTTCAAAACGAATCAGTGATTATATGGATTTGTATGTCCGAAGTGAAGAGGACCGGTATAACCCCTATGTTGCTCCGCTTTTAGCCAAAGAATTAAGCAATCAGCCTAAAACGTTGATTATAACAGCCGAATATGATCCCCTGCGTGACGAAGGGGAGGCATATGGAATGCGTTTGAGGAAATATGGAAATACTGTGGTAATAGAGCGGATAAAGGATGCACTGCATGGTTTTCTTTCTTTGCCAAAGAATTCGGTTTATGTTATGAATTGCTATGAGATAATTAACCGGTTTCTACACGAGGAGATTATAAATGAAACATCGTAAAAGTGTCGTATGGACCAGATTGGATAATGCGGCGAAGATATTTCCGCCCACCAGTAATGAAAGAGATACCAAGGTATTTCGATTTGCCTGTGAATTATTTGAGAGGGTGAATCCGGACATACTCCAGGAGGCCTTGGATGAGACGGTGGAAATCTTTCCCTTGTATAAATCTATTTTAAGAAAAGGTGTATTTTGGTATTATCTTGAGATGAGCAACCTGCGGCCTGTTGTGGAGGAAGAAGCGAATCCCATCTGTGCCGGAATATATAATGAAAATAGGAGAAATTTATTATTTCGGGTGTTTTATTATAAAAACAGAATAAATCTGGAAATTTTTCATGCTCTTTCCGATGGAACAGGGGCTCTGTGGTTTATGAAAACCCTACTGTTTCAATATTTCACACGAAAATATAAGGAGGTATTTTCCGATCATTTACCCAGGCTGGATTATGAAGCCTCGGTCAGCCAGAAAATGGATGACAGCTTCCGGAAATATTATACCGGCAGGAAGCTTCCTAAGGTTGATAAAAATGAAAAAGCATATCATATACGGGGAAGCAGAAGAGAAGAGAACCGGATGCAATTGGTTGAGGGAACCATGTCAGTTAAAGCTGTTTTAAACGTGGCTCATG